>DASSYL010000047.1:0-2384 GCA_035703315.1 Candidatus Acidiferrum sp.
CCGGAGGCTTCATGGGCTACCTCGCTGGTTGCGGCAGTTCGAACGATGCTGCGCTCCGCCGCGCCATGGTCTATGGCTCCGTCCTCGGCAGCTTTGCCGTCGAAGAGTTCGGCCCCGAACGCCTCCGCAAACTCAAGCGCAAGGAAATCGAGTCCCGGGCCCGCCATTTCCTCAAACTCACTCAATTCAAACTCTGACCGCTCCGCTCTGGGTGCGGCAGCGGCTTCTTATGCCGCTGCCCTTCGGGGTGGGGAGGCGTTATATCCGAGTCTTACGCGACTGCCAGCAACCGCCCCTGTGAATTAGAGCAAATCCCGCAACAAAACTACGCGCGCGAAAATCTGCCCGTGTAAACTGTTTTCAATTCCATGCTTCCACTCTCTGTAATCACTTACCGTCTGCTCTGGGCCGGCCTTCTCGGCGCCATCATCGGCGTCGAACGCAACGTTCGCAAACGCCCCGCGGGCATGCGCACCGGCGTCTGCGTCTGCATAGGCACAGCTCTGTTCACCATCGTTTCCTCGGAGTTCGCCAAACTCACGGGCGACCCCAGCACCACCCGCATCGCCTCTAATATCGTTCAGGGCATCGGTTTTCTCGGCGCTGGCGTGATTCTGCGCGACCGCGGCGGCATCGTTGGAGTCACTACTGCCGCCGCCATCTTCGCCGAAGCCGCCATCGGTATGGCGGCCGGCGCAGGTCTGTACCGCGTTTCTGCGATTGGCGCCGCTCTCCTTCTTTTTGCGCTGAGCGGCCTGATCTACATCGAAAACCTGCTCAACCTCAAAGGCCGCTGGGTGTTCTTTCGCATTACCACCGATTCCGCTCTCGATATCGTTCCCGACGTCCACCGCGTCTTTGACGAACTCAAGATCAAGCTGGACAACTTCCTGGTCACCGTCTCCGGGACAAAACACGTCATCCAGTTCGACGCCGATGTGCGGCGCCGGCAGCAGCACCAAGTTATTTCCGCGCTGGCCCGTCCGGGCGTTTCGGTCGAAATGCTGCCCGTCGAAAGGCAGCTCGAATGAGTTCGCCGCCCGCGCCGGAAAAACCAAAAGTTCTGCGCGCCGGTTCGCGCATCGCTCCCTTTGCTCCCGCTTCACCCGCAAAAGCCGAGCGCATCGCTGCTGGCAAAAAGGAATTGGAAGGCCTCGGTTTTTCTGTTGCTGCGCAGCGTGCCATGGACGCGCAGGGCTACTTCACCGGTTCGCCGGAAGAACGTCGCGCGGAATTTCTCGACGCACTGAACGATTCCTCCGTGGACGCGCTCATCGGAACGCGCGGCGGATTTGGCTCCGTCTATCTGTTCGATGCCTTGCCGAGCGTTCTACGCACCGTCAAGCCCATCGTCGGTTTTAGCGATCTCACCTCGCTGCAAATCTATCTTTGGCAGAAACACCGCTGGCCCACGTTCTACGGCCCCATGCTCGCCGCCGGCCTCGACGCTGGCGCCGATACCCTCAACGGCTACGATTCCCAATCCTTTCGCAATGCTCTGATGAACCCTTCGTCCGGCTGGCAGACCAATCTTTTTGGCGAGACGCTTCAGCCAGGTCGCGCCGAGGGAGTTATTCTTGGCGGCGCCATGACACTGCTCGAAGCGACTCTCGGCACGCCGTGGGAGCTGGACACCAGCAATGCCATCCTTCTCCTCGAAGACCGTGGCATGAAGCCCTATCAAATTGATCGCGTGCTCCTGCATCTGTTCCACGCCGGAAAATTCAAGAATGTCCGTGGCATCATACTCGGCGATTTTCCCGAATGCGATCCACCCGTCGCGGGAAGCCCTTCCGTCCGCGATGTCGCCCAACGCGTTCTCGGTAGACTCAAAATACCCATCATCTTCGGCGCGCCCATCGGCCACACCGCACGGCCCATGCTGACATTGCCACTTGCAGTACCCGCCCGCCTCATCGCTGAAGGTGGCGGTACACTGAATATCCTGGAGCCAACCGTCCGTCCATGACCCGCCCGAAGACCATTGTGTCAGGGCACGACTTCAGTCGTGCCGGTAAGTTTCGCCAAATCCTGGCGGCTTTGGCCGCTGAGGTATGTCATGCCCACTAGCTCTCAAAAACACATCCACGTGATCGGCATAGCCGGCTCAGCCATGGCACCCCTCGCCGGCATGCTTCGCGAACACGGCTTCCGCGTCACCGGCTCCGACGCGGGCGTCTATCCACCCGCTTCCACTCTGCTCGACTCTCTCGGCATCGCCTACAACTCGTCTTTCGACCAAGCTCATCTCTCGCCCGCGCCCGATCTCGTCATCGTTGGCAACATCATCGCCCGCGGCAATCCCGAGCTCGAAGAAACGCTCGAGCGCAAAATTCCGTACCGCTCCATGCCGGAAATTCTCGAGGAAGTTTTTCTCCCCGGCA
>DASSYL010000123.1:0-2721 GCA_035703315.1 Candidatus Acidiferrum sp.
GTTACAACAGGCAGTCAATCGATAGCGTCGAAGCAATCCGCCAGCTTGACAAGCGCTGACCCGCGCCGTAGGCTCCTCGCAGTTCCACTTCGGGTTTTTCTTTCCTCGGTAACCAGGCCCTAGATTCAGCGACAAAACTTAACTTTTTGGAGGAGCGAAGTATGTCTAAACAAGCGGTCTTGCGTGGATTTCTTGTGTTGGCAGGCGCTTTGGCGTCGTCGATTTACGCCGCGGCGGCTGTGGCGCAAAGCGCGGCGGCGGAAAAGCCGGCGTTGTATACGTATGTTTCAGAGTGGGCGGTGCCACGTGCGATGTGGGCTGACTATAAGAAAGAGGATGATGCGGATCTGGAGGCGATGAAGAAGGCGTTTACGGACGGGACGATCGTTTCGTACGGAAGCTTTGCCGTTTTGAATCACCAGGAAGGTTCGCCGACGCACGGGTCGTGGTTCTCGGCAATTTCTATGGCGAACCTGATGAAGGTGCTGGAAGGATTGCGCAGCTCTCCCGGAGCGACGGCACCGGTGTTGGCCGCTTCCAAGCACTGGGATTTCATTTTGCGTAGCACGGAGCACAACGGACATGCCGGTACATTCACGAACGGCTACTTGCGCGTGGCGCGCTGGCCATTCAAAGCCGGTGCCAACGACCCGGACGAGAAGATTCTGAAGGCGACGATGGTTTCGATGCTGGAGAAGCTTCTTGCGGACGGAGCGATCCACTCGTACACCATCGACCGCGAGAACATCCACTCCGAGGATCCCGGTTCGATGTTTGTGGTCTTCGTGACGAACGGAGCGGAAGGCTTGGACAAGTTCAACGCAGCAGTCACGGACATGCAGAAGAATAATCCGACGGGACTGGCGGCGTACACTTCGTTGATCGACTCACACGGCCACCGGGACACGCTGGCCAGGGTGACGACGATGACGAACAAGTAGCAACCTCAATGACGATGAGAACGGCTCCGGGCCGGCGCGCAAGCGTAAGCCGAGAAGAGGCCGTTTTGTCTTTTGCGGAGCAATGGCAGCACGGCGGGCGATTGTTCACTTGACTGCGGAGAGGTCCTTGGTGGTATCGGCAAGTTTGAGAATCAAGACTTGGCCGCTTGAGTGGAAGGAGCCGCCGGTGGCGGTCTTGGCTTCCTTCATAGGATTTTCAGGAAGGAAGTGAGAGATTTCGACGACGAGGCCAGTGCTGGCCAAAGTTTTTTGTACGTAGTCGCGTTCGAGGTCAATGTCAGGATCGATCTTGTGGGTGACGCCGTTGTTGCGCTGGTCGCGTTCGAAGCCGACATCGTGAGTGGCGGCACCAACCCACAACGTTTCGCCGTTGACGGTGAAAGGAGCTTTCCAGACGCGGAGATGGTTACGCGAAGCAACCACGCTGATCGGTTCAGCGTGGGCCCAGCCGTAGTCTTGCTGCCGGTCGAATAGATAGAGTGGGCTCATGGGCATGGTCAGGTAGGACTCTTTGGAAAGGCTGCCGATGATGCCGTGGAGGAGCGTGTCTTTGACGTCGGCGTCAACCTTGACCCAACCGGCCGTGGTGAAAACTTTTTGCATGGCGGCTTCGGAGCCAAGGATGAGGAAGTTGACCATGTCGCCGGGATTGCCGTCCTTGTCGGCGATGCGGCGAGGAACTTTGGTGAAGAGGTCGTTGTCGATGCCCGGCATGGTGTCCACGATTTTGGAAACTGTACGGACAGCGACGCCGGTGGTTGCATCGGCGGCGTAAACATCGACGTGAACAGTGTAAGTGCCGTCGGCGGTGTCGGACTTGGCTTGGTTAATGCCGAGCGACAGGCGACCCACGATGGGCGAAATGGTGTCTTTCGACGCGCCGATAAGAAAGGCCTGTGAGGTGTCGGCGTCGCCGATGCGGGCAATCAACGCGCCGCGGCCGGCGTCGTTGAAGGGGAGGGCGCGAAGGAGATCTTTGAAGCCGCGAGAAAGACCTTCAGGTCCGTTGTCGCTTTTGGCATCAGCGTAGCGAACGGTGCCTTTGGCGGTGACGATGATTTGCTCGCCGGGTTGCAGGTCGATGCCTGTGTCGGTCCAAAGAGAATCGCCCTTTAAAGTGAAATCCTTCGAGAGGCGCTTCTTGCCGGCAGGTTTGGCGGCGGATTTGGCGGGCTGATCAGCGGCCGGAGAATTGGAGAGCTGCTGCGTGGGAGGCGTGTCGCCGACCAGTTGAGCGCGGGCCGGGGAAGAGGCGAACGCAATCGCCGATAAAGCCAGAACCGGGAAGAAAAATCGCAACGCCACTTTTCGCACAGCCGAACCATCCGCAGAAAGAAAGCAAGCATCCACAATTTAGGCAGATGCATCGAGCAATGGCAAGAGTTGCCGCCGCGGTCGTGGATGGTTTCTTGACTGGTTTTCCGCGCGCTTGTAGATTGAAACAGCGAAGAAAAACAGTGATTACTGCGAAAATGACAATTGAAGGACGGGTGCGCCCGCAACGGCCCGCAACGGAATGAAAAAAACTCACTGGATATTGGCAGTGGCGATGACTGCAGTGCTGGGCTGGCCTGGCGCAACGCGCGCTCAAGCGCCGCTTCCACGGCAACGGCCGCAAGTCGCGCCGGCAACGACCGTCACGGTGGACGGCAGCGAAGCCATGTTCACCGTGATGTGCGCGCTGCTGGCATCGGGCTATGAAGCGAACATGAATGCCACCAACTGGTCGCCGATGCGCGCGCAACTGCGCGACCGGCTG
>DASSYL010000150.1:0-8547 GCA_035703315.1 Candidatus Acidiferrum sp.
GTGTTTCATCGAGACGCAAAGTGAGAGAGCTGAAACAGATGGAAACCCCAATTGTGTCAGTCGGCAAAGACAGAAACGGGCGCCTGGTAACGAGCCACCCGTCTTAGGTTCCGAGATGGAAAGTTCGGTTGAACCTTACGACTTGTCCGACTTTTTGCGGCCCTGCGGCGCTGGCGCAGGCGCCGCGGCGGGTTGCGCACCTCGACCGGAAGCCAACTCGGCTGTCGCCGCTGCCGGGGCCACCACGGCTTTTCCGTCGCGCGCTTCAGCCATAGCCGCCGCGCGGCTGGCAATTGGTTCGGGAGTTTCGACCAGGGCACCTTCACTCTCGCGATCGAAGGAAAGGTTTTTGGCAACCCCGTCCCAGTCAATGCGAACCAGGTCTCCGACCTTTACCTGTTCGGTCGCAAGCAGATTAGCCAGCGGATAGACGATATGGCGTTCGATGGCGCGCTTCAGGTGGCGCGCCCCATACCGCTGGTCGGTGCCTTCCTGCAGCAGAAAGTCCCGAGCCGCTGCCGTCACACGAAACAGAAACTGTCCGCGCGCCGTCTCCAGCACGCGCTGTTGCACCTGCCCGAGTTCAATTTCCAATACTTCTTCCAGTTGCTCCCGCTTAAGCGGATGGAACACGACGACCTTGTCGAGGCGGTTCATGAACTCCGGAGAGAATTTTCTCCGTGCCGCTTCTACCGCAGTGCGTTCGACTTTCTCGTCGAGTCCCGCCACCGGCTTGTCTTTCGGCTGGATGAAGCCCATCCCCCCTTCCATCAGCTCGGTGATCTCTCCGCCGCCCAGGTTCGACGTCATGAAAATCACCGTTTGCGACAGATCCACTCGACGGTTGTCGCCGAGCGTCAACGTCGCTTTGTCCAGCATCCCCAGGAGAAGTTGCCACAACGCATCGCTGGCCTTCTCAATTTCGTCAAACAGCAAGAAACTCAGCTTCAGCTTGTCGGTGTGGTTCTTCGCCAACTCTTCCTGTGTGATCAAAGGATGCGTCTCGCGGTGGCCCAAATATCCCGGAGGCGAACCAATCAATTTCGCAATTTCGTGCGAGTGCTGAAACTCCGCGCAATCCACCTTGATGACCGCCCGCGGATCGCCAAACAGAATCTCCGCGCCAGCTTCCACAATGCGCGTCTTGCCAGATCCGGTCGGCCCCAAAAACAGCAGGTTACCCACCGGCCGTCCGGGAGAGTTCAACCCCGCACAAAACACCTGGTACAAATCCACCAACGCCTGCACACCTTCTTCCTGCCCCACGATCTTCGACCGCAGCGCCGTCTGGAATTCCATAGTGTCGGTGCTGCGTTTTTCTGGATCCAGCGGAAGCATTTGTGTGCTGCTCATGACCGCCTCCTCGCGTCGCGCGGCTGCAACGACGCAATTCCCAAACGCCCGCGTCCCGGCCTGAATTGTTCCAATTTGACCTGGATCGTGGAGTACAGAAGCTGCAACTGTACAAGCAACTCCTTGGCCACTGCGGGCGATTCGGAAATTTGGAGCACTGGCGGAAACAGGTCCGCCAAATCGAGGTGCAGTGCTCGAAGATTTGCGATGAGTTTTTGCACTTCCGGTGACTGGGGATCCGCCAGGTTGATTTGCCGGCTTAACTGCTCGCGCAGCGCGCGCCAGTTCAACTCCACAAAGGGATGCTTTTTTGACACTTCCCGGACGATGGTGTCCGTAATTTTTGCGCGATCTCCCAGACGCGCGAGGTGCAGTTGCCGCACTTTTCCGCCGCGGCGCACATTGTGCACCAAATAGTAGGCGTTTCCTTTGCGGCGAACAAAAGCCATGCCCCACCTCAAACTTCCACTTCGCTGCGAGCTACCCAACGCTCGCGACTTCCGAAATCCGACCGCGTGGCGCGTAGTGTATTGGCCTTCCACTACGACGTCAATAAATTAGATGCCTCACCCCATAAAAAAGTGTCCGAAAAGTGACACTCAGCAACTTAACGTCTCTTCCCAGCGTTTTCTCATCACTTTTTCCGCTACGTTCCATTTGTTTCCCCAATGATATTTACGTGGCTGAGGGTAGTTAGGTTTTACGAGTCCCGCCTTCTCTTCATTCAACACGCCTTTCAGCATTTCCACTCTTGCGCGCACGCTACTAGCACTCCTAGCATGCTTGGTGTTGCACCCGGGCTCGAGGAGGTCGCGCCCTAAAATGTCCTGGGATCCGGTTTACGCGTTCGTGAAACTAATTCCGCGCGGGCGGGTTATCACCTACGGGGGGCTTGCTAAGGCTCTGAGTCTCCGCGGAGGAGCGCGCAGTGCCGGCCGAGCGATGGCAGCAAGCCCTTCCGGCAAAGGGATTCCGTGGCACCGCGTGGTTGGGTTTGGCGGGAAGTTGCTGGTCCGCGAACCCTACGCCAGCCTGCAGCGCAAACTGCTCGAAAGCGAAGGCGTGCAGATGACGGAGCGCCGCGTGAATATGAAACTGCACCTCTGGGCGCCTGCGAAAAAAGCGAAGTCTAGACCAACCTCTAGGGAGCGCTCCCGAAAGCCTTAAGTTCCTTTTTCCTGACTCCTGCATCAGCCAAAGCGGCGGTGTTTTGCCCAGTATTCTGGCCAGGGCATTTTTAGATTCCTACATACGAGAATATCGGGATGGTCGCGCGACTCCTCGTTTTCGACATTCCCGGAGTTGCTATTTTTCGCCGCGATTGCGCAGCTGGCGAAGATCTCTTGCGCTTCATCAAGATCGAACCCGACGACAATTACCGTTTGCGGCTGGCGCGGATCGAACGTGCGATACCAGAAAGAATTCGTGAGTGTCATCGCCGGAGGAAGCCCGAGGGCGGGTCCGTAAAGATTCAGCGCGCCGCCCTCGCCGTAGTTTCCCGTCAGAATTCCCGCGCGCACACGCTCCTCGGCGGGCAAAGAGGCCAAGGCTTTCGCGACGTTCTGCGCTAGATCGGGCCAGCCAATTTGTTCGCGAAACTGATCGTGCATTTTGCTGGTGACTTTCCACAGGGCGGAACCGAACGGAGCGACTGGCGTAACAAGGAGGATGAACACGATGCCGCCAACGACAATCGAAGCCCATTGCGCTGTGTAGATGGTTCGCGACCAAAAGGTGTGCAGGCGGCTCGCCCAACTGGTAAAGAGCACGCTTCCGGCGGCAAGAAGCATGGGGTAAAGGGGCGCGGTGTAATACGAACGTGAGCCAAACAATGCGAAGAGCAGGAAACTTAAGACGAACACCCAACCAATCGCGCGATAACACTTCCCTTCTTGCTTGGCGAAATAAAACCACAGGCCCACCAGCGCCAGCGGCGCGGTCATCAGGTTTACGCAGATCTCCAACTGCTCGCGATAGAAACCCGAGTGACGACCTTGGCGCGAATCACGGGCGTGCAGGTAAGACAAGAATTCCAGCGAAATAAATTGGTGGCGCGCCTGCCAAATTACGTTTGGCAGGAACATCAGGACGGACGCGGCAACGCCGAGCCACAACCATTTGCTAGCCAGATGTTTGCGTAGTGGCGTCAGCAGCACGCCGCCGACAATTCCCAGTGCGATAAAGCCGATGGTGTAGCGCGTCTCCATGCCGAGGCCCAACGTCGCGCCGATCGGTACCCACCAGCGAGGGTCGTCGGAGTTTACGCACCGCACCAAAAAATATATGGCCGTGACGCCCCAGAGATAGTCGAACGAGACGTATTGCAGTACCGCGCCTTGCACCAGTGCCATGGGAGCGATGCCAGCTGCTACCGCAGCCAGCACCTGAACGTGACGCCGGCCGCCAAGTTCCTTGGCGATCAGTCCGGTGAGGACCATCACCGCGCTCACCGCGACTGCCGCAAGAAAGCGGAAGCCTACGAGCGATGTGCCAAACAGCGTGAGTTCGAGCCGGCCGATCAACGGTGTTATGGGCGGATAGGCCACGAAGCCCCAATCGAGGTGGCGGGCGTCGTCGAGCGTCTGCAGTTCGTCGCGGTGGAATCCGTACTGACCGTTGGTGGCGAGATGAAAGAGGACGCGAGCGAAAGCAATCACACACAAAGTGCCGAGATCCGACCGAATAAAAATCGCAATGCGTTTGGCCACGCCATCCCTCGATGCGAAACTGCTCAGCAAGCGTTAGTGAGCGCTAAAGTTTACCTAAAACAGGATTTTGCGTGCCGGTGAAATTTCTTGCTGGCGGCGCTCGTAAAATGAATGACAGCAGCGTGGCCCATGCGCGTGCGCCCAGCGACTGGAGCGTTAGAAGAGCATTTCCTGTAAACTTTTTCCGCAACCCTATGAGCGACTCTGTTTTGCAGGTAGAGAACCTAACCAAGCGCTACGGCGATGTGCAGGCCGTGCGCGGCGTAAGCTTTCAGGTGGCCGAAGGTGAAGTGTTCGGACTGCTCGGACCGAACGGCGCGGGCAAAACCAGTACCATCGAGATCCTGGAAGGGCTGCGCGACGCCGACGGCGGCGTGGTTTCCGTTTGCGGTTTCGACCCGCGCACGCAGGCCGATGAATTGAAGCACGAGATCGGCGCGGCGCTGCAGTCCACAGCGCTGCCGGACAAATTGCGGGTGATGGAAGCGTTGCGGCTGTTCGCGGGATTCTATAAAAGGCGCAAAAATCCCGAGGACCTTCTGAAACGGTTTGGACTGGTGGAAAAACGCGACGCGTTCTACAGCCAACTGTCGGGCGGGCAAAAGCAGCGTCTGGCACTGGCCATCGCGCTCATCAACGATCCGAAAGTAGTTTTTTTGGATGAACCGACGGCCGGGCTGGATCCGCAGGTGCGCCGCGAAATTTACGACGTGATCGAAGAGCTGCGGCGCGACAAAAAGACCATCGTGCTGACCACGCACTATATCGAGGAGGCCGAGCGGCTCTGCGACCGCGTAGCCATTGTCGACCACGGGCAAATCATTGCGCAGGGCACGCCGCGCGAACTCAAACAGGCTTCGGCGGACAAAACGCGCATCGAGGTGCGGCTGGCGCGAGAAGAAGCTGAGGAAACGTTAGGTATGCTGGAAGGTGTGAGCGATTGCCGGTCGCTGAACGGCAACTACGTGCTGCATTGTCAGCGGCCGCCGCAGGCCATCGTTTCACTCGTGAAACATCTGGAAGCGCAGAACAACGAACTGGTGAGCCTGGAAATTGCTACGCCTTCGCTGGAAGACGTATTCATCGAACTGACGGGAAGGAGGCTGCGCGATTGAGAAACCTTCTTACGTTGACGCGCATGCGGGTGCGGCTGGCCCTGCGCAACAAAATGTTTTTCTTTTTCAGCATCGTCATGCCGATAGGCTTTTTCTTTCTGTATTCCGGCGTGTTCGCGAAGGGCGAACCGATGGTAGTCGCGTATTTGCTCGGGCCAGTGCTCGGCTTGAACGTAATGGGAAGTTTCTGGGGACTGAGCGCGACGCTGGTGACGTTCCGTGAGCAAGGTATCCTGCGACGGTTTCACGTTACGCCGGCAACCGCCATGGACATGCTCGTATCCAGCATTTTGGCCAATTATGCGCTGACACTGCCGACGGTTATCACGGAGCTCCTGCTGGCGAAATTTCTGTTCCATGTACCTAGCCTGGGCGACATGACTTCGATCTTGCTGCTGGTTTCGATCGGCACCATTTCCTTCGGTTCTCTGGGACTGGTGATCGCCAGCGTGACCAACACCATGCAGGAAACTCAAGTGCTCAATCAGTTGCTGTGGCTGCCCTTGATTTTTCTTTCCGGGGCGACGATTCCTTTCACGTCATTGTCTAACACTGTGCAGAATGTTGCGCTCTTCTTGCCAGCGACCTATCTGGTGCACGGACTGAAGTACGCAGTATTCGACGGCAAAGGCCCCGGGGACATACTTCTTCCATTGGGGTCGCTTACTGTTTGGTTCGTACTGACTCTATTTCTGTCCTCGCAACTCTTTCGTTGGGAACCGGAAGCCAAAATTGGGCGCAAAGCCAAACTGTACGTGGCAGCCACAGCGATTCCGTTCATTTTGCTTGGGATTTGGGAATCGGGCAGTGGACGAATCATCGCTGAAGAGAAGGTCTTGATTCAGCGACTGGACGATTTGCAGCAACACGACAACAGACGCGCGCCCCGTGGGGACCAACAGAGTACAGATCCAACCAAGATGGACGACGCAAAACCGCGGAACTAGGGCTGCTCGAGGGCCAAACGGCACTGCGCCAAATTGGATCTGGCGTAGTAGCGTTTTCACGGCACATTAAATTGACGCTGGTTGGTGCGTACCGTATTCTGCCGACAGAGTGGATCCAAGCCTAAGGGAGCTTTTATGCCGGTTCAGAAGACAGAGAAAATCTGGCACAACGGAAAGTTCATCAAGTGGGACGACGCGAACATTCACGTTCTATCGCATGTGGTGAGCTACGGCTCCGCGGTATTTGAGGGCATCCGCTGCTACGACACCAAGCAGGGACCGGCGATTTTCCGTTTGCGCGAGCATATGCAGCGGCTGATCAATTCCGCCAAGATTTATCGCATGGAGCTGCCCTTTTCGGTGGACGAATTCGGTAGCGCGGCCTGCGAAGTGGTGCGCGAAAACAAATTGAATGCGTGTTACGTGAAGCCAGTGGTGCTGCGCGGCTATGGCGAAGTGGGCGTAAATCCGCTGAACTCGCCGATTGAGTGCTACATGGCGTGCTGGTCGTGGGGCGCCTATCTCGGTCCGGAAGCGCTGACCAAAGGCGTGGACATTGGCGTGAGTTCCTGGACCCGCATCGCGCCGAACACGCTGCCGGCCATGTCGAAAGCCGCCGCGAACTACATGAACTCTCAGCTGATTCGCATGGAGGCGACGTTCAACGGGTACGCCGAAGGGATTGCGCTTGATTCGGATGGCCATGTGAGCGAAGGATCCGGCATGAACGTGTTCCTGGCGCACGATGGCGTGCTGTACACGCCGCCGCTCGCGACCAGTATCCTTCCCGGCATCACTCGCGACACCGTGGTGAAGATGGCCGAAGACATGGGTATCACCGTGAAGGAAACGGTCATTCCGCGCGAAATGCTCTACATCGTGGACGAAGTGTTCTTTGTGGGCACGGCGGTGGAGATTACGCCGATTCGTTCCGTGGATCACATCCTGGTCGGCAAAGGCGTTGCCGGGCCGATCACGCGCAAGCTGCAGGAAGAATTTTTTGCCATCACCAGCGGCAGCAAACCGGATCGGCACAACTGGCTGACACCGGTCAACGCGCCAGTGGCAGCCGCCCGGTGACGGTCGCAAGCAGCGAGCAGGCCAGCCGCTAGCAGAAAATCAACCAGATCCGTTGCGGCCCTTTGCGCGGGGCAAACCGTTTCCGCGCGAGGTTCGCTGCTCGCTCGATTGCTATTTACCTCATTGCGCCCATACTTCATTCCTTCACGGTAGCGCTTCTTTGCTAAAATCGGCAGCGTTCTTCCCTCGCCTTGGAGATGCCGGTGTACAACACGCCTCAAAAGTTGGCTGCTGAATTTCTCGGCACGTTCGCGTTCGTGTTTTTTTCCGCTGGCGCGGTCTGCGCGGACCGCTTCCTGCAAAGCAACGGCGGCGGCGTGCTGGGAATTGCCTTGACGGCCGGTTTGACCATTGCGATTTTCTCGACGGCTCTGGCACGCGTTTCCGGCGCGCACTTCAATCCGGCGATCACCATCGGCCTGTGGATCACCAAGCGCGTGAATACGATGGAAGCTTTCGGTTACGGAATCGCGCAAGTCCTGGGCGGCATTCTAGCCGCGTTCTTCCTGAAGTGGATTCTGCCGCGCGACGAAGCCTGGCAACCCGTCCTGGGCGGAACACTGGATTTGACTCGCGATTTTACGCGGCTGCCTGCGATCGGGTTGGAAGCGTTGATCACTTTTTTCCTGGTGTTCGTATATTTCGCCACGCGCCCAGAAGATGATTTCGATTCGCGGGCGCGTTCGGGGTTTGCCGTCGGGCTGATTTATACCCTCGGCATTCTGGTTGCCGGTCCATTCACTGGCGCCGCGCTTAACCCCGCGCGAGCATTCGGCCCGGCACTGGCGAGCACGCACTGGGCGAACCAAGGCGTCTATTGGGTCGGTCCACTGATCGGCGGGCTGGCGGGCCCCATCTACGACGCGCTTTACGGGAAAAAACCCGCATAGCGTCCTTCCGTTTGCGTCTGAGTCCTGGCGACACTCCCTGTCCCAACGCGCAGGGTAACTAGACGGCTACCCGGCCTTACGACTTGCTTGCTGGCCTAGGCTGCGGGTGCTACTTTCGCGACAGGCCATCACTGCGAAATTTCGGGCGCTTTTGCCGGCTATTTAAAAACTGAGAGCTGAGAACAGTCCCCATGGCACTGAGCATTGACGATCTTCTCCGCCGCGCAGTCGAACAGAAATCGTCCGACTTGCATCTGAAAGTCGGCAACCATCCTTATCTTCGCGTCGACGGCCTGTTGACTCCGCTCAGCGACGTGCCCCGCATCACGCCGGAAGAAATGCTGTCCATGGCGTTCAGCATGATGACCAACCGGCAAAAGCAAAAATTCAAGGAAACCGCCGAATTGGATATGGCGTACGGCGTCGCCGGCCTGGGCCGTTTCCGTGTCAACGT
>DASSYL010000199.1:0-5793 GCA_035703315.1 Candidatus Acidiferrum sp.
CGCCGGCCTGGATGTGCGCCACGCCGTTTTTGATCACCATGGTGCGCAGCGCGATACACGAGTCCAGATTGCCAGCAAAGTCCAGGTAAAGAATCCCGCCTGCGTAAATTCCGCGTTTTGTCTTTTCCAGCTCTTCGATAATTTCCATGGCCCGGACTTTTGGGGCGCCGGAAACGGTGCCCGCCGGAAAACATGCCATCAGCGCGTCGAAGCAATCCACATCCGGCCGCAATTGCCCGCGTAAGCTCGAAACCAGGTGCATTACATGCGAGTAGCGCTCCACGGTCATGAGCTTTTCGACCTTGATGGAGCCGTACTCGCAAACACGGCCGAGATCGTTTCGCCCGAGGTCCACGAGCATGATGTGCTCGGCGCGCTCTTTTTCGTCGGCCAGCATCTCTTTTTCCAACCGTGCGTCTTCCGCTTCGTCCTTGCCGCGCCACCTGGTACCCGCAATGGGCCGGTATTGCACTTCTCTTCCTTGCACCTTCACCAGCATTTCCGGCGAGCTGCCAACCACCGCGACGTCATTCAACTGTAGGAAGAAAAGATACGGCGAAGGATTGAGCGCGCGCAGCTCGCGATAGATCTGGAACGGTTCGGCTTGCGTCTTCGCGGAAAAGCGCTGGCTGATGACGACCTGAAAAATATCGCCGGCGCGGATATATTGTTTGGCTTGTTTTATGGCGGCGAGATACGCAGGCTTCTTGAAATTCGATTCGACCTTCGGCACCACAGAACCGTTGCCGGCTTTGGCAGAAGACTGTTCTGCCTTGACGGGTTGCTCCAGCTGCTTCCGTGTATGCTCGATCTCTTTCACCGCAGTGTCGTACTTTTGTTGCAGCGTGCCCTTACCTTCCGTAAAAACGTTGCGCACGATCCACAAACGGTGCTGCACGTGATCGAACGCGATCAGCCCGCGATAGAACATCAGCACCGCGTCAAACAATCCGATTTCGTCTTTCAGCTGCTTCGGAAGCTTCTCGATGAGCCGGACCATGTCGTAGCTGAAATAGCCGATGGCGCCGGCGATCAACGGCGGCAATCCGGGCAACCGTACGGGCCGGTAGCGCGCCATGTGGGCGCGCAAAAACGTGATGGGATCTTTTTCTTCCCAGACCAGCCGATCGCTGGTCTCCAGCACGCACGCGCCGTTGGCATAACGAAAGACTTCTTCCGGATGGGCCCCCGCAAAGGTGTAGCGCGCAATTGTTTCGCCGCCTTCCACCGATTCCAGCAAAAAGGAATAGCGCGCACCCTGGGCGATGCGCAGATAGGCGCTCACCGGCGTAAGCAAGTCGGCGGAAAATGCGTCGTAAACCGGAATGAGATTTCCCTGTTTGGCAAGGCGGCTGAATTCGGCAAAACTCGGCTGGATCATGGCGCGGCGATAAACACTCTATATTCGTTTCCGGGAGAAACCACGTTTGCCGGACATAACGCGAGAACCTGGCCGGGTTTCCGTCCGTCAATTATCCACAAAAAACGGTGTGCGTGCTTGACGGCGAGGTTAACGACGGGGTTTCGGCGCGCTCCTGGACGATTCTTCGGCGGTCAGTTTCTCAAAAACCGCGCGCCGCATCGCGGCTTCAGGCGCCCGCTGTCCCATGAACAACTCCCACTGCGCAAAGCCCTGCGCCAAAAACATTTCCACGCCGGAGATCACACCGAATCCCTTTTTAGCAGCGATCCGCAGCAACTCCGTCTGCATCGGCCGGTAAATCAAGTCCATCACGAACGGGGCATTCAGCTCTTTCGGGGAAAGCGGCGAAACGCGGTCGTGCGGATACATTCCCACCGGGGTGGCGTTCACAATCAACTCAAAACACGCGGAAGCTAGGTGGCGTCTCGCAATCGCCTGCGCGCCTGAGGCGCGGGCCAGTTCCCGCGCGGCCGCTTCTCGCCGCGCACAAATGAGCACTTCCGCACCCGCATTCGCCAGCGCAAAGGCAGCGGCCCGCGCCGAACCGCCGGAGCCAAAAATCAACGCGCGTGCTCCTGCCAGGTGCAGCCTTCCTTCCAGGGCACGCAACACTCCGACATAATCGGTATTCGATCCGCGCAGTTCTCCATTTTTTGCGACGACAACGGTGTTGATCGCGCCAATCTTCTCCGCTATCGGTTCGCAATCCTGTAGGTACTTCATGATGTTCTGTTTGTGTGGAATGGTCACGCTGATGCCGCGCAGCCCAAACTCGGGGATGGTCTTCACAAATTCGGGCAGATCTTCGACAAAAAATGGCACGAACATCGCATCGCGATTCGCTGCAACATATCCGGTGTTGTGTAACAGCGGCGAAAGGGAATGCCCGATAGGGTTTCCGATCACGCCGCAGATTATGGTTTTGCGCGTTGCCGCATCCGCCCGAAACAGTTTTTTGAAATCGTGCAGGCTTACTTGGCCCGGCGCCGTTGCCGCCGCCACCGGCGCGTATGCCAAGGCACTGCCTTCCCGCAATGCGAGCAACCGCGCCGGGAGTCCCACCTCGCCCATGGGGACTGCCACGACGTCTTTTGATTCTCGTGCCAGCCGCAATATACGCAAACTGTCCGTCAACGTCCTGGCTTTCACGGCAATTTTGAAAGCATCGGCTTCGCCGCGTTTCGCGTGTACCAAGCGCCGCGGCAGCGGAGGAGTCCTTTGAAAATCGTGAAAGGAGAGAAGGATCTTTTCCGGCAGCGGATAGGACCGCGCGGACTGCCCCGGCAATTCGCGCAGCGTCTCGATTTCCAAGTCGCACCACTGGCATCCTGCTTGGCGCGCTTGCGTCAGCCAGTAGAGTTCGGCCTCGGCTCCGCCTTCCAGCTTGCCGCCACCAAGAATCCGCCGGCAAGTCGCCAGCAGCGTGAGGTTTTTCCTCCGCTGGCGCCCTAAGACCGCAAGCAATTTGGCGCGCTCGCGGTCTGATCGCAACCAGTCCAGACGTAGCTCCGCCGTTTTTGTGTATTTCAAAATTTGCTTGAGTTGGATCAGAGCCTCTCGGGCCGAGGGGGTAGCAACTACCGCACAAAGGCGGTCGGCGAAGGACGGGCCAGACTGGCGAGGCGCGGGCATATTATTGAAAACAAAAGATATAGCATGCCGTATCAAGTGTGTAAAGCCTGTCCCGAGGTTTTCTTGACGGGTACTAAAACCCACTGTTATTTTCGGTGATGAGATTGTCCCCGCACGGCCCTCAGGGCGTGTGTCTACCAAGGAGTCTTCTGATGCGCGCAACTTTCCGACCGAAACTGGCTGCACGTTTGTGTGTCGCCCTATTGCTTGGCGCAGGCGTCTGCATGGCGCAGGAACCAACCGTCGTCAACCAGCAGCCAGCTGGCTCTCCCGATCATCCGTGGATCTCCTCGGTGTACTGCTCCGGTTTCTACACCAGCGAAAAGGTTTCGGACGATTTGCGGCTGGTCAGCGGCGAGCAGTCCGAATACAAGATTACGTTTGCATACGGCGACATCGTTTATCTCAGCAAGGGTTTGAACCAGGGCGTGAAGGAAGGCGACCGCTTCTCGGTAGTGCGGAAAGAAAGCGATCCCATGCACGTGCAATGGTTCAAGTGGCAAGACAAGCTGATTAAGGCAATGGGCGATCACTATTCCGACCTGGGCCAGCTCACGGTCATCAAGGCCGAGCCGAATATCGCGATCGCAAAAGTTTCCCTGAGCTGCGAGTTCATGCAGCGCGGCGACATCGTGCTGCCTTATGCGGAACGCCCGGCCGGGCCCTTCAAGGATCCGAGCAGCTTCGATTCTCTGGCCCCGTCCAGCGGCAAGCCGAAGGCCATGGTGGTGGAAGGTAAGACCTTTGCGCAAATGAGCGGCCGGTGGAACACCGTGTTCGTCAATCTCGGCACCAAACAAGGCGTCAAGGTGGGCGACTATTTCCGCATGTTCCGTTACCAGGGCGGGCGCGCTAAGACCATACCGACCCAGAAAGACTATCAGGACGCTTTGTACGGCTTTGGCAGCAACCCCAGGCACTATGCGTGGAACGATTTGCCGCGTGAAATCCTTGGCGAAGGCATCGTTCTCAACGCCAGCCAGAATGCAGCAACGGTTTTGATTACTGCCTCGCGAAACGAAATTCACGCCGGCGATTACGTAGAACTGGAATAAGCCCGGTTTTCACGGCATCAACGCAGGAAAGCCCGCGGAGAAGTTCGCTGCGGGCTTTTCATTTGAGCTACTTCGCGGCGGCGCCGGCGCCCTCCTGCAAGATTTCGCAGGTGAAGCCGAACAGCTGTGTCCCGCTTCGTCGCCATGCGTCACGCGGCAGTCCGGCTTTGTGGCACGTCTCTTCCAGAAACTCCTCGCGCGAAAGATGGTGTTCTGTTGCCACCTGGGGCAACAACAGGCCCTGACGGTCAGCGGACTTAATCAACAGACCGTGTCTGCCAATTTCAACCTTTTCGGGATCCAGTGGGAAGAGTTCAGATAAAACGGAAATTTCGATCTGCAAGCCCGCCACCTCGTTGGCACTTAATGGCGGAAAGCGAGGATCGCGAAAAGCGGCGCTCTGCGAGCAATGAACGATGCTCTGGCCCAGCGTTTCGTGTCCTTCGATTACGCCAATGCAGCCGCGCAGCTTGCCGTCAATGTGAATCGTTACAAAAACGCCGCGGCGCAGGGAGAAACAGGCGGGTTCGGGAGGTCTTGCTGTCCTGCCCTCGAACGCGCCGAGAATCGCAGAGCGCGCCAGAGCGAGCATGGCTTGCCGCTCCTCGCGGGAAAATTCAATCTTAGGAAGGGACGACATCCTCGGACTTCGCGTGGGCTTCCATCATTCGCAATTTTCTTCGCTGTTTGATGCGATCGTCGAGCTGGTTCCAGAAACGGAAAAAATACTGCGCGGCGGAAATTAGCGCGCTGGCCACCACCAGCCAAAGCAGAATTTGCGCGACCGGCTGCAGATAAGGCCGGCTGGCGCCGGCGATCAGAACCGCCACCGCGCAAACTTGCAAGACCATCTTGGTTTTTCCGAGAGCGGACGCGGCGATGGTGAAGCCTTCCGCGGAGGCGATGTTGCGCAGACCTAAAACTGTAAACTCGCGGCCGATGATGATGACCACCATCCACGCCTGCACAAGGTGCATGTCTACCAGGGAAATGAACGCCGCGGAAATGAGCAGCTTGTCGGCGATGGGATCGAGAAGAATTCCGAGGGTGGTAACTTGTAAACGGCGTCGCGCAAAGTAACCGTCCGCCCAGTCCGTGGCTGCGGCGACCAGAAGAATCAAGACGCCCCAAAACTCGAACCGCATGTGGAAGCCCCACAGTTCAATATTAGGGCTGCGAGTAAGGAGCACGACGATCAGCAGGGGCACGAAGAAAATGCGCAGAAGCGTGAGTGAATTGGGAAGGTTCATTGGCGCGCAGCGCCCGCAACCGCGAGTTGGGTCGGAAACGGCGCCGACAAACGACTATAAACTTCGCGGGGGTGGGCGTCAACGGCGCGGCGGGGCGCGATTCTCAGGCGCCGGGGTACTACCGAGGTAACATTTGACAGGGGAATGCGGAAGGAAAAGTTGTGTACGGTTTCGTAACACAACTGCCCCAAACCTGTGCAAATTGTCTGGGAAGAGCTGCTGGCGAGTTCTGCCTGTTAGCAACGTTCACAGTTCATTAACCTAATATAAGCTATGTATTTTGTGTATGTTACAGGGATCACGCGCGACGGGCGAGGCGCGACCGGCTCCGGTCAGGCGGAGTTCGAGGGGGGAGGCCCTGAGGATTTCCACAAGGATTTCCACCGTTGACACCCGCCCCTCCCCACCCGTTACCGGTGCGAAAAACGCAGAA
>DASSYL010000384.1:0-10564 GCA_035703315.1 Candidatus Acidiferrum sp.
GGAACTACTTGCACTGATTTGAATGAGTCTTTTTCGTGGGTAAAAACAGTTACTGTCGAGTCGAGCTCGCCAAGGACGTACATGAATTTTTCGTCCGCTGAGAGCGCGACGTGGCGCGGACCGGCTGCTGCTTTTGCAACGGCTGCGCCAGCCGGAGTGAGTGTTCCTTTGGTTGCGTCGAATTTGTAAGCCAGGACTTTGTCGAGGCCGAGATCGGCGACGTAGACGAAATGGTTGTTTTTGGATGGGCCGATCCAGTGGGCGTGCGGGCCTTTCTGGTTCTTGTGCGGGCCGTGCTCGCCCCGATTGGTTACAGAAGCGGTGTGTTCACCGAGCTTGCCGTCGGCGAGGATCGGATAGACCACGGCGTTGCCGGTGGAATAGTTGGCGGTGAGAAGAAATTTGCCGGTGCGGTCGAAGGCGAGATGGCAAGGGCCTTCGCCTTGAGCGGGCTGCGAGTTGAGGAGCGTGAGCTTGCCTGATTTTGGATCGATCGAGAAGGCGCTGATGGTACTGCCGTGGTCCATTTCGTTGGCGGCGTAGAGATATTTGCCGCTGGGATGAACGATGGCCCAGGAAGGATCCTTTGCTTCGCCGGCAAGTTCGTAGGCGGACATTTTGCCGGTGGCCGGATCGAATGTGAACTGGTAGATGCCCTTGCTTTCGGTTTTCGTCGTGTAGTTTCCGACGTACGCACGATAGGCTTTCCTAGCGGGCAGCTCCGGAGTTTCGGCAGCGAGCAATGTCATCGGCACAAATAGAAGAATAGCAATGTAAAAAGCAGAACGTAGGTTGTTCATGGCGCGGAAAAGTGTACACCAATGCCAGCGCATTTAATGCGGCGAGCGCGCTAGAGTCGATCCGCTGCGGAGCGGCTGAAACCGTGAAAGCGACAGCTGGGCCGCCGCACTTTAAAGGCTATTTCTTTTCTTCGCCGTTTTCTTCCTGGAGGACGGCGGCGGCGGCGATCGAGTCGTCTTCGTCCAGGCGGAGCAAGCGGACGCCCTGCGTGGAGCGGCCGGCTTCGCGGATTTCGTTGGCGTGGACGCGGATGACCTTGCCGTGTTCGGTGATGATCATGACGTCGGATTCTTCAGTGACTTGAAGCGTGGCGACGACGGAGCCGTTGCGATCGGTGGTCTTCATGTTGACGACGCCTTTGCCGCCGCGCGAGGTGATGCGGTATTCGGCTAGCGCGGTGCGCTTGCCGTAGCCTTTTTCCGCCACGGTCAACATCAGCGTTGTCAGCGAGTCTTTGATGTCCTCGTTTTCGAGTTCTTCCAGGTTCTGCGTGGTCTTCTTGCGTTCCTTCGCGATGATTTCGAAGTAGGGCTGCACGGCGTCCATGGAGACGACGTAGTCTTCTTTGTCGAGGTCCATGCCGTTGACGCCGCCGGCGTTGCGGCCCATGGCGCGAACTTCGGTTTCGCGGAAGAGGATGGCCTGGCCTTCGTGGCTGGCGAGAAAAATCATCTGCTTGCCATCGGTGAGCTTGGCGCCGATGAGTTCGTCCTTGTCTTCCAGGCTGATGGCGATAATGCCGGTGGAGCGCGGATTGGAGAATTCGGTCAGCGCGGATTTTTTCACGGTACCGTTTTTGGTGGCCATGAAGACAAACTTGTCGGCGGCTTCCAGATCGCGAGCGGCGACGAGGGCGGTGAGCTTTTCGTCTTCCTGGAACTTGACGAGGCTATTGATGGCCTTGCCGCGAGTGGCCGCGGCGGCTTCGGGAATTTCGTAGACCTTGACCCAGTAGACGCGGCCCTTCGACGTGAAGAGCAGGATGTAGCTGTGCGCGGAGGCGACGAAGAGATGCTCGACGAAGTCCTCTTCGCGGGTTTTCGCGCCGATGCGGCCCTTGCCGCCGCGTGACTGGTGGCGGTAGGTGTCGGTGGAAGTGCGCTTGATGTAGCCGGCATGGCTCACGGTGATGAGCATTTCGGTGTCGGCGATCAGGTCTTCCAGCTTGATTTCGTCCACTTTGTCGACGATTTGCGTGCGGCGGTCGTCGCCGTAGGTTTTCTGTACGTCACGCAGTTCAGAAATGATGACGGACTTGAGCTTTTTGTCGCTGGCGAGAATTTCTTCGAGTTCGGCGATGCGATCGCGGATGGACTTCAGTTCCTTGAGAATTTCGTCGACGGAGAGTTGCGTCAAGCGGTGCAACTGGAGTTCGAGGATGGCGTCCACTTGAACCGGAGTAAGTCCGCCAGCGACGGCGCGGGCGGTTTCGCCCTCGATGCCGCCGAGCTTGTATTTGCGGCCGTCGAGTTTGACGCCTTCGATTTTTTTGGCCTTGCCAGCTTCGGTAATGGTGACGTCTTGCTCGGAGAAAAACTTGAGCAGGTTTTCCTTGGCTTCGGCGCGGCTGGCCGATCCGCGGATGATGCGGATGACGTTGTCAAGATGATCGAGCGCAATCTGATAGCCGGTGAGGATGTGTTCGCGTTCGCGGGCTTTGCGGAGTTCGAAGCGGGTGCGGCGCAGAACAACGTCGCGGCGATGCTCGATGAAGAGCCGGATGATTTCGATCAGGCCCATCTCGCGCGGCTGTCCGCCGACGATGGCCAGCAGGATCATGCCGAACGATTCCTGCATCTGGGTGTGCTTGAAGAGATTGTTGAGGATGAGCTGGGATTCTTCGCCGCGTTTCAGCTCGATGACGATGCGCATGCCGTCGCGATCGCTTTCGTCGCGCACGTCGCTGATGCCTTCGATCTTTTTGTTTTGGACGAGGTCGGCGATGCGTTCAATGAGGCGGGCTTTGTTGACCTGGTAGGGAATTTCGGTGACGACGATGTTTTCGCGGTCCTTGCTGGCTTCTTCGATGGCGGCCTTGGCGCGCATGGTGAAGCTGCCGCGGCCGGATTTGTAGGCGGCTTCGATGCCTTCGCGGCCGGCGATGTAGCCGCCGGTGGGAAAGTCTGGGCCGGGAACAATTTTCAGAACTTCCTTGAGCGTGGTTTCCGGCTTTTCGATGAGTAGAACGGCGGCGTCAATCACTTCGCGCAGGTTGTGCGGCGGAATGTTGGTGGCCATGCCGACAGCGATACCGCTGGCGCCGTTGACGAGAAGATTGGGAACGCGCGTGGGGAGAACGGTAGGTTCTTTTTCGGTTTCGTCGAAGTTGGGTGTGAAGTCGACGGTTTCTTTTTCGATGTCAGCGAGGAGCTCTTCAGCAATTTTGGAGAGGCGGGCTTCGGTGTACCGCATGGCCGCTGGCATGTCGCCGTCGACGGAGCCGAAGTTGCCCTGGCCGTCGACGAGCGGATAGCGCATGTTGAAGTCCTGCGCCATGCGGACGAGGGCGTCGTAAACGGGTGTGTCGCCGTGCGGGTGATATTTGCCGAGGACTTCGCCGACGATTTTGGCGCACTTGCGGTAGGGGCGAGTGGAGGTGAGGCCGAGCTCGTACATGCCGAAAAGAATGCGGCGATGGACGGGCTTGAGACCGTCGCGCACGTCGGGTAACGCACGCCCGATGATGACGGACATCGCGTAGTCGAGATAAGACTTCTTCATCTCGGATTCGATGTCCACCGGTACCAGGATTGATTGTGTCTGTTCGTCCGCCATGTTCCCTCAGTTCGAAATCAGGATCGCTCGCTTGCTCGCTGCAAAACCCAAGCCTTAACTGCGTCAAAGGCGTCCGCAGAGTTCGTAAAGCGCATCGAGACAAACTCCGCCTCAGCCTGCTTCAGAAATGCATTGCATTCGTCGCCGTTTGTAAACTCAACTGCAACACCTCGCTCATTATCTGGCGAGGTCGTTGGAGCGGCGCGAAACTCGCTAACGCTCAGTCCCCGGAGTCCCGGCAATGTTGTCCAACCTAATTGCCAAATCACGGCGCGTACAAGCCTCGTTTCATCGCGACCACGACAACAGCAGCCGTGAACACGACCAGCAAGAACGCAAAAAACGTAAACAACAACCCGTGAGCTACTTGTATTTTATCGGTCGCCACCACGGCCATCTCTTGTTTGCCCGGCGCATCCACGCCGTCTGATGTTTCTCGATTCAAAAAAACTCTGTAGGTCGCCACTGGCCAGATCGGAAGCTTCCACAGCGAAATGAACTCGGTCGTTATGAACGAATCTCTAGAATCGTCCCATTCATATCCATGGAATTTACGGCGCAGCAACCCCATATTCCGCCAAGTCCGTTAAATATCCAGGTTGACGACGTCGAGGGCGTTTTCTTCGATGAACTTGCGGCGGTCCTCGACGTTTTCGCCCATGAGCGTGGTGAAAATCTTTTCCGCCTCGACAACGTCCTCGAGTTTGACTTTGAGGAGCGTGCGGGTGTCGGCGTTCATGGTGGTTTCCCACAATTGTGTGGGATTCATTTCGCCCAAGCCCTTGAATCGGGTGATGGTGAAGTCTCTTTTAGCGTCTTCCATGACGAAATTCAGAACGTCCTGAGCTTTGTCCTTAGTGGCTTTGTCGCCGTTGCGAGTCACTGTGAAAGGCGGCTTGTTGGAGTCTTCGATCTGTTTGGCCAGGCCGCGCAGACGCTTGTAGTCGGCGGAAGCGGCGAGGGCCCAATTGATTTTCTGGTGGTGCGGCGGACCGAACGTGATTTCGTAGAGGCTGTGCTCTTCGTCGAAGGTGACTTCGGCTTCGGTCTTGAGCTTCAGCTTCTCAATTTCCTTCAGAAGTTTTTCGACGGGCTTCTTGTCTTCGAAGTCGGTTTTCTTGTCGAGGCCATGTTCGGTGAGAACGTCGACGAGCTTGGGTTCCTTGAGACGACGGCCGAGTTTGGCGGCGACGGCTTCATATTCCTGCACATTCAGAAGGAAGGTGGTTAGGCCGGCACCTTGCAGCGTGACGCCTTCTTTTCCCTTAACGACGTGGTCTTCCGTGGCGCGCTTCATCAGCTCGCGGGCGAAGTCGCGTTCGTCGCGGATATAGCGCTCGCTCTTGCCGCGCTTGACGCGATATAGAGGCGGCTGTGCGATGTAGATGTGGCCGCGGTCGATGAGCTCCTTCATGTGGCGGAAGAAGAAGGTGAGGAGCAGCGTGCGGATGTGAGAGCCGTCGACGTCGGCGTCGGTCATAAGAATGACTTTGTGGTAGCGGAGCCTGCCAGCGTCGAAATCGTCTTTGCCGATGCCGGTGCCGAGCGCGGTGATGATGGCGCGAATTTCTTCGTGGCCGAGCATCTTGTCGTAGCGGGCTTTTTCGACGTTTAGGATTTTGCCCTTCAGAGGAAGGATCGCCTGGTACTTGCGGTCGCGGCCCTGCTTGGCGGAGCCACCTGCGGATTCTCCCTCGACGACGAAGAGTTCGCAGCGAGCGGGATCACGTTCCTGGCAGTCGGCAAGCTTGCCGGGCAGGCCGCTGGAATCCATGGCGGACTTGCGGCGGGTTAGTTCGCGGGCCTTGCGAGCGGCCTCGCGGGCGCGCGCGGCGTCAATACATTTGCCGATGATGCGGCGGGCGACGGTGGAATGCTTGTCAAACCATTCGCCAAGCTTTTCGTTGACGAGCTGCTCGACGTCGCCCTTGATGTCGCTGTTGAGCTTGCCCTTGGTCTGGCCTTCGAACTGAGGTTGCGGCAGGCGGACACTGACGACGGCCACAAGTCCCTCGCGCACGTCATCGCCAGTGATGCTGACTTCGTCTTTCTGTTCCTTGAGCATGCCGGCGGAGGAGGCGAAGTTGTTGATGCTGCGGGTAAGAGCGGAGCGGAAACCGGAGAGGTGCGTACCGCCGTCGACGGTGTTGATGGTATTGGCAAAGGCAAACACGTTTTCGCCGTAAGAGTCGTTGTATTGCAGCGCGATTTCGATTTCGACGTTGCCTTTTTTGCCTTCCATGTAGATGGGCGAGTCGTGAAGAGTGGTTTTGCCGCGATTGAGGTGCTTGACGAATTCAGCGATGCCGCCGGTGAAACGGAACTCGGCGCTCTTTTCGTTGCGTACGTCGGTAAGGGTGATTTTCAGGCCTTTGTTGAGAAAGGCGTATTCGCGAAGGCGTGTGGCGAGAGTGTCGTAGCTGAATACCGTTTTTTCGAAGATGGAGGCGTCGGGATGAAAGGTGACCTTGGTGCCGGTCTTGCGCGTTTTGCCGGTCTGCTTGAGCTTTGAAGTGGGCTTGCCCTTTTCGTAAGTCTGTTCCCAGACAGCGCCGTCGCGCTGAATTTCGAGCTCTAACCAGTCGGAAAGGGCGTTGACAACCGAGACGCCGACGCCGTGCAGGCCGCCGGAAACTTTGTAAGTGTCGCTATCGAATTTGCCGCCGGCGTGAAGCACCGTGAGGACGACTTCGGCGGCGGGACGCTTTTCGGTAGCGTGCATGTCGACAGGAATGCCGCGGCCGTTATCCACTACGGTAACCGAGTTGTCTTCGTGGACGGTGACATTGACTTCATCGGCGAAGCCGGCCATGGCTTCGTCCACGGAGTTGTCGACAACTTCCCAGACGAGGTGATGCAAACCCATTTCGCCGGTGGAGCCGATGTACATGGCGGGACGCAGACGGACGGCTTCGAGGCCGCCGAGGACTTTGATGGATTTTGCGTCGTACTGATGACCGCCCGGGCCTTTGCCCGTCACGGATTCTATTTCTTTGTCACCCATTAGCCCCTCATCTCCTGGCGAACAAAATCTCTGCTACTGCGGAGCAGCACACTGATTGCGCGCGATTACAAATTCATCATCGTCTTTGAAGCAAGGCTGGCGCTTGCGGAAGGATTCGAACATCGTCCCGTGCAACCGCGATTTTTTCGCGGCCGACGCCTTACTCTTTGATCCTCGGTGCGCGCACCGGGACTCGTAGAGTTCCTGCTTCATCCCATCCCGCACAGCGGGACGCGGCGAAGACTATTCCCCTGCGAACTTCATCGCGAAGCGAACAGGTTCGTTACTCCAGGTTGGCTGCAATCTGCTGCTGGCGCTTGCCCTGCGGCAGGCAAGTGCGCAGCGACCACGAGAGCAACCGTCCTGGCGGACGAGCTCCAAAAATTGATTTGGAGCGTGTCGATTGAAAGGTGATTTCTGCGAATCGACGACGTAGAAATTATAGCGGAAATGGGTTGTTTTCACAAACGAATTCCTGTGATGTGGATGACTTAAAACTAGTATTTTCTGCTAGTTATGGGTCTTCGAGCGGTCAGATGCGCATGGGCATGATGATGTAGCGGTAGCGATAGGATTCGTCGGCGAGGGGGCGCATCTGGCCGGCACTTTGTTCGTCTTTCAGTTCGATGCTGATGGGACCTTCGGCGGCGGCCGCGAGGAAATCCAGAACGTAGCTGGAATTGAAGCCGATGGCGATGGGATCGCCTTTATATTCCTTGTCGATGTTTTCCTTGGCTTCGCCGTATTCGGGGCTGGAGGCGGAAATCTCAACGCCGTCGGTCGAGACAGCAAACTTTACCGCGTGGGAGCGCTGATCCGCGAGTTGCGAAACGCGACGGACGGCGTCGTTGAGTTCGACGCGTTCGAGGACGACGGACTTATTGTTGTCGCGCGGAAGAACAGCTTCGTAGTTCGGAAACTGCCCTGTAAGAATGCGAGAAATCAAGAGTCGATGACCAACCTGGAAGAAGAGATGGCTTTCGTCTTTGGCGAAATCCATCTTGGCTTCGTCGCCGGAAACCGCGGAAAGTTTTTCGACTTCGTCCATGGCTTTCTTGGGGATGAGGACTTTAAGTTCAGCATTGAGACCGCCGAGTTTTTGGTCCGTCTCGGCGAGAGCCAGGCGGTGGCCGTCGGTGGCGACCATGGCTAGGGTGTCAGGCTTGAGAATCAAGAGGCCGCCATTCAGGGTATAGCGTGACTCTTCCATGGAAATGGCGAATTTTGTTTTGGAGATCAGGCCCTCAAGCACGGCGGCCGGAATTTTGACGAGTAGGTGCGGCATGGCCGGGAGAGCGGGGAAATTTTCCTTAGCCATCCCGACTAGTTTGTACTTCTTGCGGTCGCTGACGATTTCAACCCAATGGTTGTCGAGAAGTTTGAATTTGATTTCGCCTTCGGGCAACAAGCGAACAAGTTCCAGGAGTTTCTTCGCAGGGATAGTGCCGGCGCCTTCTTTTTTTACTTTGGCATCGCAGGAGGTGCGGACACTAAGCTCCAGGTCGGTTGCGGTGATGGTCACGCGGCCGTCGCGCGCCTCAACCAACAGATTCGAAAGAATCGGAATCGTGGTTTTGCGTTCAACCACGCCTTGCGTGGTGTTGAGCTCATTCAGAAGAGCCGACTTCGTTACGCTGAATTCCATCGCTTGGCTTTCCTCACGTACGGTTCCGGTTGCCGACATTCGGTGACCTTTCTCTTTACCTCAGGACCTGCCAGTACAAGCCCTGAAACCCCGGGGACGGTATTCCGCTGCTGCGTACTTTACTCGGTTTTTGGGTTGGGCGAAAGGCTTACGAACGAGAAGAGTATGTGGAAATTGGTGGAAAGCGTCTTTGGCCAGAAGCCGGTGGAGTGGGGGAAGCGCGGAACTGCAACACAACTACAATTTCAACAAACAGCATTAGAGATTTTCTGTTCTCAAAAACTTTTATACCTTGTTGTTGTGATGAGTGATGTGGAACGGTGGAAAGCCTCGCAAGCCGCCACAATTAAAAGCCTTGCCAGCAAGCTTGCGTGTGGAATTTTTGTGGCCACAGTGGAAATACTCAGCGCCGCGCCAGGTTCTCGCCTACAATGAACAAACTTCTCCTCATTGTTCAACAAAATATCCCCAGCTTGCCCACCTGTTTTTCACAACGCGGCTCTCTCGGATTCTGTGCGTGGATTATGCAGCAATGCGAAGTTCGCCCAGGCAGGTCGAAACAAACCAAGGCCCGAAAATAGTTCGAGCCGAAGGCAACTCAAGTTTGCATTGGGGCAAAATTTACTGCAGGGCGTCCATCAGACGGGTGATGGTGCGGTTCAGGTCTTTATCGGATCGGCGCATCTCCTCGATCTTGTTGATCGAGTGCAGGACGGTGGTGTGGTGCTTGCCGCCGAATTGACGGCCGATCTCGGGCAACGAAGCGGTGGTGAGCTGTTTGACGATATACATCGCCACCTGGCGCGGGAAAGCGATGGCACGGGTGTTGCTGCGGACCTTTAAGTCCTGTTCGCGCAAATTGAAATGTTCGCTGACGCGCTTCTGGATTAAATCGATAGTGACGCGTTTTTCCTGTGAAGCGATGATGTTGCGAAGCACCTGTTGTGCGGTGGCGAGAGAAATCGCGGCACCGGTCAGCGAGGCATAAGCCATCAAGCGGGTCAATGCGCCTTCCAATTCGCGCACGTTGGACTTGATGGCACGAGCGATGTACTCGGCCACCTCATCCGGCAAACTAAAGCGATCGTTTTCCGCTTTTTTCTGGAGAATGGCGATCTTGGTTTCCAGGTCCGGCGGCTGAATGTCGGCGATCAATCCCCATTCAAAACGCGAACGCAAGCGCTCCTCGATCGAATTGATGTCTTTTGGCAAGCAGTCGGAAGAAATAACGATCTGCTTGTGCTGCTCATAAAGCGCATTGAATGTATGGAAGAACTCTTCCTGGGTGCGTTCCTTGCCAGCAATGAACTGAATATCGTCGACCAGCAACACGTCAACCGTGTGGAAGCGCTCGCGGAAGCTGAACATCTTGTCAAAGCGCAACGAGTTGATGACTTCGATGGTAAATTTTTCAGCGCTCACGTAACTGAGGCGGGCGGCGGGATTGCGCTGCTTGATCATGTGACCGATGGCGTGCATCAAGTGGGTCTTGCCCATGCCCACGCCGCCATAGAGAAACAAAGGGTTGTAGGCCTTGGAAGGCTGCTCGGCCACCGCACGCGACGCCGCGTGCGCAAACTCATTGGATTTGCCGACTACAAAGGAGTCGAAGGTATAGCGCGA
Organism: Candidatus Acidiferrum sp.; assembly: GCA_035703315.1. Lineage (GTDB taxonomy): Bacteria > Acidobacteriota > Terriglobia > Acidiferrales > UBA7541 > Acidiferrum. The sequence goes on from DASSYL010000384.1 coordinate 9,849, forward strand.
ATTCAGTTGGTGGTCGCTGCTCTCAAAATCCAGTCTAGATTGCTTGATGGGAGGGGCAGCCACAGCCGGACTTGCCGCGACCGGCTCTTCTTCCGTGCAGACATACTGAACGCGGGTATTGGGCACACCCAGCTCGTGAAACACGGCCTTAACAATTTCGCCGTAGGTGCGGCTCAGAACCTGGCGAAAAACCGTGGTGGGAATCTGGACATGCAGTACGTCGCCCTCCACGCGGCTCAGCCGGGTGGGCTGAAACCAAGTCGTAAAAGTGTTGATGCTGATGCGAGATTTGACCCGATCCAAAAACCTGTCCCACAAATTTGCCGCTTCCCGTTCCTTGCCAAGTTGGATCGCCGTCGTCATCAGAACAAAATACCAATCCCTTACTATTTCCACAGATGTGTAAATCCTGTGGAAAGACAATTTTCCTCTTGAAGTCCAGTTTTCCTACGGGAAGCCATTCGCAGGGGAACGTTTGCTTGCCCCTTGATTCCGCCTGCGTCTCTCTTTGTCCCTCGACCGCCAACTGCCTTCGTAAGTCAGCGGGGGATTCTCGCCGATTGACGCTAACGGGGCAAGGAAAAAATGTGGAAGAGCGCGTGCCCGTGTTCACACAGCATACACAGTTTTTCCACAAGCGCAAAATTCGAGAGTGCAAATTTTTTCCGTCATGCAAGTGCAACAATTCTAGGAAGAAACGAGCAAGAGACCATATG
>DASSYL010000461.1:0-2764 GCA_035703315.1 Candidatus Acidiferrum sp.
CCGACCAGCGCAAAGATGCGGCGGTCGCCATTGAAGCCGAAGACGCGTGGAAGATCTTTACGCGAGGGATTCGCGGCGGGGAAGCCGAACGACGCGCGGAACTGAGCGGCGATCGAAGGCTGGGCGAGAAAATTCTGCAGATGGTGTCAGTCATCGCGTGAGCCCGCGACATCGCACATTCGCCGTTCCAGGGAGGTTGCGGTCGCACAGCCGTAAGCTTTAGGGAGGGCATGAAATGCATCGGTTTGAGCGAACCGGGCATCTATAAAGATTGGAAAACAAAGGAGATTTTGGTTGTTGGGCGAGGTAGGCGAGTCAAGGTAAACTAAACGGGTGGAGATTCGGGGCGACTGACCCGGGCGGACGCGCAGCCCGGTCAAAATAGATAAAGAGCCTGCAAGAAACTGAGGGTGAAGAATGCCTGCTGTAATGAAGACTATTTTGTTGAATCCGCCGAGTTTTGAGAATTTTGACGGCGGAGCAAGTTCGCGGTGGCCCGCGACGCGCGAGATTGAGTCGTACTGGTATCCGGTGTGGCTGTCGTATCCGGCGGGAATGATTCCGGGCAGCCGGCTACTTGACGCTTCGCCGCACAAGGTTGACTGGAAGCAAACCATCCAAATCTGCAAGGACTATGAGTTTCTGATCCTTTACACGTCCACGGTCGGGTTTCACAGCGACGTCAAGCTGATCCGCAAGATTAAAGAAGAAAATCCCGGACTGAAGATCGCGTTTGTAGGCCCGCACGGGCACATCAAGCCGGAAGAAACGCTGAACGCGAGCGAAGATATTGATTTTGTGGTCCGCGGTGAGTTCGACCATTCGGTGACGGAGTTTGCGCACGGCAAGCCACTGGAGCAGATTGCGGGAGCGTGTTTCCGCAAAGACGGAAAGATCGTGATGAATGCGCCGCGGCCGCAGCTGCACACGGCGGAACTGGATGCGCTGCCTTACGCCACGGACATTTACAAACGCGATTTACAGATTGACCGGTACAACGTCCCGTTCCTGCTGCACCCGTTTGTGTCGTTTTACACCACTCGGGGTTGCCCGGCGATGTGCACGTTCTGCATGTGGCCGCAGACGATTTCGGGGCATGCATGGCGGACGCGCAGCGTGGACAACGTGGTGCAGGAAGTGAAGAACACGCTGGAATACTTCCCGCAGATGAAAGAGATTTTCTTCGACGACGACACGTTCAACATCCGGCGCGACCGTGTGGTCGAGCTGAGCCAGAAATTCAAGCCGCTGAAGGTTCAGTGGTCGTGCACGGCGCGGTGCCACAGCAAGTACGAAGAGCTGAAGGCAATGGCGGACGGCGGGGCGCGGTTGTTCATCGTGGGATTTGAATCCGGCGACGCGCAGATTCTGAAGAACATTAAGAAGGGCGCGACGACCGAGATGGCGCGCGAGTTCATGAAGAACTGCAAAAAGGTCGGGATCAAAGTGCACGGCGACTTCATTATCGGGCTACCGGGCGAGACCAAAGACACGATCAACAAGACGATTGATTTTGCGAAGGAACTGGACTGCGAAACGATCCAGGTTTCGCTGGCGCACGCCATGCCGGGCACGGAATTGCACGATCAGATGTCCAAGGACGGCTTTCTGCGGGTGGAAGCGTTGGCGGATTCGGGCGGGCATCAACTGCCGCACATCGAGTACCCGCATTTGTCGAAATCGGAAATGATGGACGGCGTGAACCGGTTTTACGACGAGTACTATTTCCGGCCGAAGGTGGCGTGGCGCATCGTGCGGGAAGCGTTGTGGGACAGCCACGAGCGGAAGCGCTTGTATCATGAGGCGACGAGCTTCCTGAAACTTCGCGCGGAGCGCTTGAAGTGGGTGCGCCAGGGCGGCGACGCGCCGAAGCCGATGGTGAGTGTTCCGGAAGCGCCGGCGGCATCCGGTAACGACTAAACCGCAGACGAATTACTAATGGCAAGCGAAAAACGGCTACGGATCAAGACGCTGATCATGGTCCTGGCGATGGTGGTGTGCGCCGTCACCGGAGACTTGTTGCTGAAGCGCGGCATGAGCGAAGCGGGAACGGTGCAGTTTACCAGCCACGGACTCGGTCAGTCGCTGATACACATAGCGACCAGCGGAGTGATCTGGCTGGGAATTGCTTTCCTGCTTGGAGTTATGGCCACGCAGATGACGGTTATGAGCTGGGCGGATTACAGCTACGTGATGCCGGCGGGCGCGTTCGGGTATGCACTGCAGACGTTTCTGGCGGTTGTCGTGCTGCACGAAACGGTCTCGGCGAAGAGATGGATTGGTGTCGCGCTAATTTGCGTGGGTGTGGTGCTGGTGGGCCAGACAAAACCGCGGACGAGTGAGGCGGCCGCGGAAGCGGTAGAGAAGGCGGTGGTGTCATGCTAACCGTGCTGCTGTTTGTTGTACTGATTTGCGGGAGCACGGGCGGAGAAATTGCCATTTCGCACGGCGCCAAGAAAACCGGAGAGCCGAAGCGGATGCGTCCGCGGGAAGTGTTGGTTTTCATCAGCCAGGTGATGAGCAACGGCTGGTTCCTGCTGGGAATCCCACTGATGGCCGCATCGTTTTTTGCGCTGCTGATTTTGTTTTCGTGGCATCCGTTGAGCTTCGTGATTCCGATTTCAGCGTTGAGTTACGTGGTGGGCGCGCTGGGCGCAAAGTATCTCTTGAAGGAAGAAGTAGATGCCGCGCGGTGGGCAGGAGTGATTCTGGTTTGCGCGGGCGTGGCGCTGGTTGCCGCGGGGTGAGCGCTTTCATCTCAGGT
>DASSYL010000467.1:0-6724 GCA_035703315.1 Candidatus Acidiferrum sp.
GGCGAGGAGGGGCATGCTGAATGGCTCTTTGGCAATCTTTCTAAGAACCGTGCGGCGGCTCACGAAATGGGCGCCATCGTTGGCCTTCGGCTTCGGGTTCCTCCTATCGTTATTCTGTAGGGATGGTAGGTGCCGACGTATCGAATGTCAATAGGAAGAGAAGTCTGAAGTGATGGGGCCCAAGACTAGGCGCCCTGATGGAGCGCGGTGTTGTAGTAGCCGGTCGACGAGTGATAGCGCCCGATGCCAAATAATCGTTGTGCTTGTACTGCAAAAGTAGCCGTTCAACGTCGGCTTCAATGGTGTTGTCTTTTGCGGGGATGAACAACACTTCTCCCAGGATCGACACGCGGTCCTAGAGCGCTCCGGTTATGAAAAGGTCAAAAGTGCCGATGTAGAAAGAATTTCGTTCGGCCTTTTTCGTTGCTGGCCCTATAGCCCATATCCAAACATCCGCAACTTCACACCGGCACTGCGTTCTTTTCTTGCGGTTCTTCGTGCGCGGGGGCGGCGATAAAGGCGGCTTTGGCGCTGCGCCAGAATCGTTCGGTTGCCGGCCTGGCTGGTCGACGGGGAGGGCCGGCTGTGGGGCAGCGGCGGCGTACAGCTCGCTTCCAGTTCGCTTAGCTTCGGCCTTCAAGTCTTCAATTTGAGCCTAATCTCGACAACGGCCTTGGATCGATGGGCTTTGGCGGATCGTCGGCGTAAAACGGTTGGCGGTAGGGGTCGTCACGACTTGAGGAAGGGCGGATCAGACTCGTGGCACAACTGTGTGCACACCGATTCTGACAGTGCCCGGGCAGGGTGTGGGAGGCAAAATCTGGGGCTATCGAAAAAGGTAATGCTGACTGCAAAGACGGACCGTCTGGAAAAAGGCAGGAAACAATTCGCTGATGACCAGTTGGAGTTCGTGAAGGTGCGGATTGAGCGGGAATTTACGGGGAATTGAGAGCGAAAAGCTAAACAAAAAGGGAGGTGAGGTCGTCTACCCGGATGAGCAGGTCTGCTGCCGGAATGGACCGGCGGGAAGAATTTGGTGGGGGAAGAAGGGTCCGGGCGGAGACTCGGACATTGAACAAGTACCGTGACTCTCGGTGCGGCTGAGCGAGCGGCAGGTCGGGTGCCCGGGAGGAAGCAATGAGGCGGATGGCGTGCGGTGTGTTGGTGTTGATGGTGTGCGGTGCTTCGGGGTGGGGGCAGAGGCGCGTAGAACGCGCAGAAGATGTGGGAGCGACTCCGCGGCAGTCGCCGATGGCAACGGATTCGACGCGGTTGCAGTGGTTATTGCTGAGCGGATCAGTCGGCTCGCCTAGGCCGGCACCGGCGGAGGCAGCAAACGCTGCGGGGGTGCCGGGCGGAACGGTATCCGTGGAAGCGTTGAAGGTTCCCAACGCAGCGATCAAGGAGATGCAGAAATTTTTCAAGGATTTTAAGGCGGGCAAGCTGGAAGATTCGGTGAAGCACGCTGCGAAGGCGATCGAGATTTATCCGCAGTGGCCCACAGCACACTACAATCTAGGGCAAACATATGCGCGGATGGGGGACTACGATAAGGCGATTGTGGCGCTCCAGAACGCGGCGGAGCTCGATACCCGAGAGGTGCAGTCGTGGATAGGCATGTCGAAAGTTTATTTCTTGCAGAAGAAATACGCGGAAGGTGAAGCGGCGGCGCGGCGGGCGCTGGACATTGATCCGGTGAATGGTGATGCGAAGTATTTTTTGGGAAGAAACCTGGTCAGCAATGGGCAGGACACGCCGGAGGCGATAGAGCTGCTCAAGAAAAGCAAAGAGCAATACGCGGCGGCGCGGCTGGTGCTGGCCAGCGTGTACTTGAAGCACGGCGCAGTGAACGATGCTGTGGGTGAACTGCGAGGGTACATTGCCCAGCCGGATGCTCCATCGAAGGAGAGGGTGGAGTGCATGGTGCGGAAGCTGACCGAGCCGGAGGGGGCGGTCAGTTGCGAGATGCGGTGAGAACAGAGCGCCATTCCTCAATAGCTGAAGCTCCAATTCCCGCCCAGCGTTTGGGTCGGAGCCTTGTGAGGTGAGGCAAAGCTCCGGGCCGCAGTTGCGAAACACCCTCTAACCCTTCGATGAAAAAGGTCTATTTTTGCGGCTGGGCAGTTGGGGGAAGGATATTGTTGAGGCGGAGGTACATGGCTTGTTCGGTGTAGTGATCAAACCAGGAGCCGGACAAGATCAGGATGGCAGAGGCACGGGTGAAAGAGCGGCCGGGGAAAAGTTCGATGGAATCAGCGAGATGAGAGTCATCGAGCTTGGCCAGTGAGGAAGAGCAGAAGTCAAACGAAGAGCGGACAGCGGCGACGAGCTTGTCCTTGGAATCGGTTTCGGTGAGCTTCGGCTGTTCGGGAGCAGCCACACCCGAGACCGCAGAACAAAAACGAAAATTGGATTCGGCGATGTGGACGACCAGGTGGCCGTAGGAGTTTTGCGGCGCGGTGGGCTTGAAAGAAAACTTTTCCGGAGGCATGGCTTCGGCGGCCGCGGTCATGTTTTTGGAATTGCGTGTGAGGGATTGGCGGAGAGCGTCGGCGAGCGGACTGGTTGAGGGCGCAGGCGTTTGCGCCTGAGCGAATGAGAGAGCGGGAACAAAGGCCAGAGTGAGAAACGAGCAGACGACGCGATTCATGGAAGCCTCCAAAAAGTAGCGCGGACAGATTACGCCGAGCGAAGCCGAGCGGCAAGAGCCTGGTCTGCGCACACATCCCGGATGAGACCTTCGGCGCCATGATTCGTCCCGGGATGACCGGTCGTAACGGAAACGAAAGCGAATCGAGAGAGCGCGGGCCAGCGGGCCACTTCTACTTTATAATAAAAAGTACTTGACACAGTGTAGTGGGTGTGACATCCTTGGTTAGCGGCGGAGAAAGCTACCGAGGGAAAAATCCAATGGTGAAGCGAATTTTGGCGATCATCGCCATTTTTGTGTGTACGTGTGTGGCTTGGATGATTTTGGGCACGTCGATTTTCTTGCGAACGGAAAACGCGGGGAATCTGCTGTCAGGGCGGGTGGCGTCGGCTTGGGGCTCGGCGCAGGAACAGCATCCGCCGACGGTTAGCTACTTGCGGCCGGAGCAGAGATGGATTGAAGTGGAAGAGGACGGGAAGAAGGTCAAGAAAAACGAAACGGTGCAGGTGACGACGCCGGTGCCACTGGACGGGAGCCAGATTCGCGCGGACTTTCACATCGATTACCGGCAGAAGGGTTTGTTGTGGTTCAGCGCGTACCGTGTGGGATTTAACGGCGAGTACAAGATGCGGAACCCGACGGAGCGAGAGCAGAATTTTACCCTTACCTTGCCTCTGCCGGCGCAGCAGGCGGTGTACGACAACGTGGAGATTTCGCTAGATGGGCGAAAGCTGCCGCTGGAATTCGTGGGCTCGTCGGTGCTAGCGCATGGGAGCGTAGCGCCAGGCGCGGCAGGTGTGGTAGAGACGGCTTATCGGTCGCAGGGACTGGACAATTGGAGCTACCGGTTTTCGGAAGACAACCAGGTAGGGCGGGCGAAGGATTTTCATTTGCTGGTGACGACGGATTTTTCTGGATTTGATTTTCCGGAAAATTCGCTTTCGCCGACAGAAAAGAGCAGCACCGGCAAGGGGTGGGAGCTAAAGTGGGATTACCAGAACCTGGTTTCCGGGTTCAACGTTGCGTTAAAGATGCCGCAGAAACTGCAGCCGGGACCACTGGCGGGGAGAATTTCGTATTTTGCGCCAGTGTCTCTGTTCTTCTTTTTCTTTCTGGTTTTTATTTTGTCGACGCTGCGGGGAATTGAAGTGCACCCGATGAATTACTTTTTTCTGGCGTGCGCATTTTTCGCGTTTCACCTGTTGCTAGCATATTTGTGCGATCACATCTCGATCCACGCGGCGTTTGTGGTGTCGTCCGCAGTGTCCATTTTATTGGTGGTGAGTTATTTGCGGCTGGTGGTGAACGCGCGGTTTGCGGTGGTGGATGCGGGCCTATCGCAATTAATCTACCTGGTGCTGTTTTCCTATGCGTTCTTCTATGAGGGTTATACCGGGCTGGCCATTACCATTGGCGCGATTTCGACGCTGTTTGTGGTGATGCAGATGACGGGACGAATCCGCTGGGAAGATCGCTTCACAAAAAGGATTCCGATCCCTTTGCAGCCCGTACGCTGAGAGCCGTGAGGCCGCAACTGGGCCGCCTGGCTTGAATCAATAAGCTGAGGACACCAGGCTGCGCCTCGCCGGATGATGGCAAAGGCGCATCCGTGTTAGGGAGTGAAAACTGCAGGCTGAGAGGGATCAGCGAGTAATGACCAGGCCGGGACGGGCACCAGTGGCTTTTCCGGAATCCCAGACTAGCTGACCGTTGACGAAAACTTTTTCGATGCCGATCGGAAGCTCCTGCGGTTTTTCAAAACTGGAGCGATCGAGAACGGTTGCGGGGTCGAAAAGGACGAGGTCGGCGACAGCCCCTTCCTTGAGCACTCCGCGATCGGACCAGTTGAGGCGGTGCGCGGGAAGAGATGTCATTTTGCGGATGGCGTCGGGCAGCGAGAGCCAGTGCTTTTCCCGGACGAAACGGCCGAGGACGCGGGGGAAGGTGCCGGCTCCGCGAGGGTGACCGATACCGATGCCGCCGTCGCTCGCGACCATGACCCAGGGCTGTTGGTAGAAAGCTTTGATGTCGCGTTCGATCATGGAATGCCCGATGACACCGGCTTCGGTGTTAGCGGCGTCGCCTTCGCGGATGATGCGGATATACATGTCGACGGCAGAAAGCTTGTTGGACCTGGCGATGTCCGCGAGCGTGCGGTGCTCGTAGGAAGGATTGGGTTTGAAGGCGGTGATGGTGAGGTGATCGGGCCCGCCGAGATCGGCCAGTGCTTTGGCGACGCTTTTGGGATTTTCGTACTGCTTGTCCGGCACGATCACTTTGATGTTGGAATGCCAAGCTTCGTAGGGATAGCAATCGGCCAGGAAATCGACTCCGCGGTCGCGCGCTTCGTTAATGACGCGGATGTATTCGTAAGCTTTGCCCCACACGCCGACGGTACCGAGCTTGATGTGGGAGTGGTCCACGGGGATGTGGGCCTGGTCAGCGATTTCGATTTCTTCGACTAGAGCGTCGAAAGCTTTGTCGGCTTCGTCGCGAATGTGCGTGCTGTAGAAGCCGCCGTGTTCGGCGGCGGCGCGGGCCATGGCAACGAGTTCGGCGGTGTTGCTGTAGCTGCCGACTTCGTATTCAAGGCCGCTGGAAAGGCCGAGGGCGCCTTCGTTCATGGCTTGCCAGGTGAGCTGGGCCATTTTTTCGATTTCGGCCTGGGTGGCGACGCGCTTGAAATCCTTGCCCATGACTTGTCCGCGGATGGTGGCGTGTCCGGCGAGAACGGCGACGTTCATTGCGGCGGGATTTTTGCGTCGCGCGGCGATCCAGTCGGCAATGGGCCAGGGGGATTCGCCATCGGGGCCTTGCACCGCGGTGGTGATGCCTTGGGCGATTTGCGTTTCGGCGAGTGGATCGGCGTCGAGGCCGTCGAGAGAGTGATTATGAATGTCGATGAAACCGGGAGACAGGACTAGACCGTGGGCGTCGAGGACACGTTCACCGGTTATGGGAGAAAGTTTGCCGATGGAGACGATGCGACCCTCGTGGATGCGGAGCGCGCCTTCGCGAAGAGGAGCGCCCGTGCCGTCGGCCAGTTGCGCGTTGAAGATGAGGAAAGAGTCGGATCGTTGCGAACTCGTCTGCGGAGTGGCCACGAGAAGGAGAGCGGCGGCGATGGCCGGGAGCCATGTTAGGGCGAAGGAAGAAATTGAGCGACGAAGATTGTGCATGCAGCGAGGTCCTCGCGAATTTTCAAGCCTACCCCGCGGCGCTACAGCGGCGGAATAAACCCGCTGCTATCTGTGATCGGAGCGGGTGCGGAGATGGTACCAGACGACAATGAGAACCACCGAGACGGCGAGGATTAGGGTGGAGACGGCGTTGATTTCGGGCGTGATGCCGCGGCGGAGGCGGCCCCAGATTTCCAGAGGCAGAGTGTATTCGCGGCCGTAGAGGAAGAAGGTGACGGCGATTTCGTCCATCGAGAGCGTGAAAATGAGTAGAGCCGCGGCTATGAGAGAGAGTTTAAGGTTGGGGAGGGTGATCAGCCAAAAAGTGCGCCAGGACGTGGCGCCGAGGTCGAGAGAAGCCTCTTCCTGACGCCGATCCATTTTTTGCAAGCCGGCGAAAAGTTCGGTGGTGGCTACGGAAATCAGAGCGGTGCCGTGGCCCAGGAGGATCGTGACCAAACTGAGCTCGAGACGAATACGGACCGCGAAGAGCAGAAGAGAGAGGCCGGTGATGATGCCGGGAAGGATGAGAGGTAGGAGAACCAGGCGGCGGAAGAGCGCTTTGCCGGGGAAATTGGCGCGATCAAGGGCCAAAGCGGCGAGAAGGCCGAGCGTTAAAGAAAGTGCGACAGCTCCGGCGGCGACGAGGAGGCTGTTGAGGACGGAGTCCCAGATAGCGGAGTCGGCAAAAAGGTGGCGGTACCAGGCCAATGTGAAATGGCGCGGAGGAAAGCCTCCGACGCCATCATGATTGAAGGAATAAACGACGAGAACAACAATCGGTAAATAAATGAAGGCGAAAACGAGGGCCGCGTAGGCGGCCAGGAGCGGTGAGCGACGTGCGGCGTTGTTGGATGGCGCGCTCATTCCAAGGACCACCGCTTTTCCAGAAATT
>DASSYL010000535.1:0-3729 GCA_035703315.1 Candidatus Acidiferrum sp.
GGCGCAGCGGCGTTCCACCAGTCTTACGAGGTGCCACTTCTGGGGGTTGCGGGGTGTCATTCCTTGTAGACGTGGGCGCCGGAGAAAGGGGCGGCGGCGTGCTAGCTGCAGCAGGATGCCGGCCAGCACAGCCAGCCCCCATGATGGACGCGCAGCAGCAGAAAATCACTATGGTTAGTCGTTTGTTTGTAGCCGCGGAAGCTAAGTTCACATTCAGCCCGGACTACGCCGAAGTCTCTTTGCTCTTCTCGGTTTCCCGCGCAGAGCGCCGCGCATCCAGCCATCCGGCCGCTTCGGTCAGCTTTTCCGAAACCTCGCGCAAAAACTGCGCCGTCCGCTTCTCCGTCTCCGGCGCCAGGTCCTCTTCCACAAACCGTCGCAACCGGCCCAGTTCTTCATCCAGCTTGCGTCCCATCTCTTCAAATTTGTCCACGTTTTTCCCGCTTTCCCGTGCGTTACGAGGCTATCGATGCAATTCCGGTATTATAGGAACGCGCAAAACGGCTCGCAAGGAGGCGCATTGGCTGTTTCCTATCACTGGCAGCGGCGTATCGACCGGATGAAAAACGCTGCGCGCGGCCTGTTCGGCGGCCGCGAAAACAATCAGCCGCGTCCCAAACTGTGCCCCGCCTGCGGCTCCCTGGTCGGCATCAATGCCACCCGCTGCCACGAATGCGGCGCGAATCTCACCTTTTCCCTCGCTGCCGTCAGCAAGAAATTGTCTGGCCTCATGGGCGATAACGAAGCGCCCGCCACCACCCTGCTGCTGATCGCCAACATCCTCATGTTTGGTGTCACCTGGATCGTATCCATGGCGCGCGGTCAGCAGGGCCTGAGCGTGCTCTTCGGCTTCAACGGCGAAGCGCTCTATCGGCTTGGCATGGGCATTCCCTTTCGTTATGACGACTTCAACTGGTACCGCATGCTCACCGCCATGTACCTGCACGGCGGCCTGATTCACATCGGCTTCAACATGATGGCGCTCATGAACATCGGGCCTGCCGTCGAACAGGTCTACGGCTCCGCTCGCTACTTCTTTTGTTACACCGTTTGCGGGTTCTGCGGTTCCCTCATGAGCGCCACATTCAGCTCGGCTCCCTCAGTCGGCGCCAGCGGCGCTATTCTCGGCCTGATCGGCCTGTTGCTCGCGATCACCACTCGCCGCGGCGGCGCCTATATGAACGCGCTGCGCGGGCGACTCATCTCTTCCGTCGTCTCCATATTCGCCATCGGGCTTTTCTTCAGCGGCTTGCGCACCGATAACTGGGCTCACTTCGGTGGACTCGCTGCCGGTTTCGCGTTGGGCCGCATCTTAACCGATCGGGAGCCGATGAACGTCCGCGAACGTAATATTGCGTATTCATTGGGCTGGTCCGCTTTCGCCGCTGTGCTGGCCGGCTTCATTCTGATGATCATGCATTTCTCCAAACCCATTGCCGGGTAAAAAAGCATTTTGTAGCTAGGGAGAATCGCCAGTCACTCTTCGCACATTCTAGTTTCGGGTCGGAAGGCCGCCCGCGGCGAAATGCGCTAACCTGAAGTTGCACCAACCATGGAACCGCACTCCATTGTCGTCGTCAGCCTGCATACCCCAAAAGAAAAGCTGTGGGGCGAACTGCTGGCCATCAACACCGCCGGCATCACTTTGCGCGGCATCGACCTGAATTCCTTCGACCATTTCGTCAACCAGATCAATGCTGCCGAAGGGGAACGCACGGGGCTCCCAACGCTTTTCTTCCCGATGACACGCGTCGAACGCATCGCCCTCGACGAGCCTTCCGGCACCATTCCGTCGCTCTCCGAAGTTTTCGCACGCAAAGTCGGCCGTCCTCTTGCCGAATACCTCGCGCAGTTCGTCTAGGACCTATTCTCGAATTTGGTAGCACCGACTTCGATCTGTGCAGAACCATCTGTTCCGTGCACGTCGGGTCATGAGACAACCATCTCCAACTGCGTTATCATTTTTATAAGGAAATCGCCGAGCAAACAATGAAGGGTCGCTTCTGGACGGTCCCCAACCAAATCACTCTGCTCCGGCTCGGCATCCTGCCGTTTTTCCTGATCCTCATCGTCTATGAGCACTATCGCTACGCCCTGCTGATGCTCGTCCTTGCCGGCTGCTCCGACGGCATCGACGGCCTGCTCGCGCGCAAGCTTAATCAGAAATCCGCCATCGGCGCCTATCTCGATCCCATCGCCGACAAACTTTTGCTCTCCTCATCCTTCGTTATCCTGGCCATGGAAAAACAGATCGCATGGTGGCTCACCATCATGGTGCTCAGCCGCGACATCATGATGCTCACCGTCGCCGCCGTCATCATCTTAATTTCCGGCTATCGGCCGTTTCCGCCCAGCCAACTCGGCAAAGCCACCACGTTTTTCCAGATTATTTTAGTGTTCGCCGTGGTTCTGCACGCCGCGTATCCGAACCATGGGCTGGCTTGGCTGAATAGCGTCCTGATTTACCTCGTGGCGATTCTTACCACCATCTCTGGCTTCCACTACTCCTTCGCCATCGCCCGCCGCTTGAGTTCCTGAAAGTTCAAATTTCGTCATTCCGAGCGCCATTTCAACTCGCCATCACGCCCAGTCCGCTGGCGGGCAAAATCAACTTCGGCTCGGTCAACGCTTGCACCTGCTCCACGGTCGTGTCCGGCGCCAATTCGCGTAGCACCAACCCATCCGCCGTCACTTCGATCACCGCCAGCTCGGTCACAATGTGATCCACCACTTCCACGCCGGTCAGCGGCAGCGAGCACTTCTTCAAGATCTTCGGCTTCCCATCTTTAGTAGCGTGTTCCATTGCTACAAACACTCGCTTCGCACCCGCCACCAGGTCCATCGCGCCGCCCATGCCCTTTAGCATCTTCCCGGGCACCGCCCAGTTCGCCAGCGTCCCCTTTTCATCCACTTGAAGCGCGCCCAGGACCGTCAAATCAATGTGCCCGCCGCGAATCATCGCAAACGAATCCGCCGACGAAAAGTAACAGCAGCCTTTCAGTTCACTGATGGTCTCTTTCCCTGCATTGATCAGGTCCGGATCCACTTCCGCCTCCAACGGATATGGCCCCACCCCCAGCATTCCGTTCTCCGACTGCAGAATCACTTCCATACCGGCCGGAACGTAATTCGCTACCAGAGTCGGAATGCCAATTCCCAGATTCACGTAGTAACCGTCACGCAGCTCGCGCGCGATCCGCTTCACAATCCGTTCCCGCTTTTGTTCGTCGGTGGTCATCCTAGCGAGCGCGCTTTCCACATCAATTTAAGCATCGGCAGATACAACGCCAGCACAACCGTGCCAGGCAGGACGACAGCCACCAAGAATAGACATGCGTTCGTGGCCCGCCTTTGTATTTTGGTGAGTGAGACAGCTTGCCTGACAACTGCGAGGACGATGGCAAGGTAGGAAAACAACGGCAGGGTCCACCAATAACTCACGAGCAGCATCTTGGTGAGCCATGGAATTTCCACTCGCAAGCCGTCAAAGTACCTGCTGAAGAGAGGAACAACTTTAATAAGGCCAGTTCCAATGAAAAAAAGGTAAACGCAAAATATAACGGCGAGCGGCCAAGGCAGGCGCGCGTTTGGATTGGCGGCCGCGACCATCTTTGGATGATCGCTGGCGTTTTCCAAGTACACATGACCCTCACGATCTAACGCTGTTTCGGCGTCGATGTTCACACCTTTCGCGTCGTCCGCCGCTCGATGCGCTTTAAGTACCTGGGC
>DASSYL010000083.1:0-3890 GCA_035703315.1 Candidatus Acidiferrum sp.
GCCTTTGATGTGGCCGAAAAGTTCGGATTCGATGAGTTCCTGTGGAATGGCCGCGCAATTGACCTCGACGAAGGGGCCTTTGCTGCGAAGACTGGCTGCGTGAAGAGAGCGGGCGACGAGTTCTTTGCCGGTGCCGCTTTCGCCGAAGATGAGGACGCGGCCGTTGGTGGGGGCGGTGACACCGATCTGCTGGCGGAGCGCTTTCATGGGGATGCTGTCGCCAAAGACTTGATAGCGGTGGCCGAGTTCGCTGCGAAGGGTTTGATTTTCTTCCTCGAGGCGGCGCTGCTGCACGGCGTTGCGAACCAGGACGATAATTTTTTCGAGAGTTAACGGCTTTTCGATGAAATCGAAAGCGCCGAGCTTGGTGGCGCGGACAGCGGTGTCAATGGTCGCATGGCCGGAAATCATAATGACCGCGGGAGGATGAGGGAGGGTCTGGATGCGCGAGAGGGCTTCGAGGCCATCCATGCCGGGGAGCCAGACGTCGAGGAGGATGACGTCGAGGCCGCCGTGCGATGCCCGTTCGATGGCGCGTTCGGCGGAGTCGGCAGTTTCGACGATGTAGCCTTCGTCGGTGAGGATGGAAGCGAGGGATTCCCGGATGCCGGCTTCGTCATCAACGATGAGGATGTGGGGTTTGGGCGGCATGCCTGCTCAAAGTTCGCAAGTACAAAGTGCAAGGTACAAGGTAACGCAGGTGGCGAGGAGACGCAAAGAAGGGAGGTATGAAGCAAGCGAAGTAATGAGGGAACGAAGAAAAGAAAACGAGTACAGCGGCATAAAGCTCTCTTACGGCGAGCAGGCTGCTGCTATACAGGCCGGTCGGAGGGGGTGGAGGCCAGGACTTCGGCGGACGGGAGTTCGAGGATGAAGCGGGAGCCGACGGGGGAATTGTCTTCGACGCGGAGGCCGCCACCGTGTTCGGCGACGATGCGAGCGGCGATGGCAAGGCCCAGGCCGGTGCCGCGGTCTTTTGTAGAGAAGTGCGGAAGGAAGAGCTTGTCTTTGTCTTGCGGGGAGATGCCGTGGCCGGTGTCGGCGACGACGATTTCGACGAAGTCGGAATCGGGATTGGTGCGAGTGCTGACGCTGATGTTACGGACGGGCGAAGTTTCCAGAGCTTCGGCGGCGTTGTCTATGAGATTGACGACGACGCTGCGTAGAAGGGGAGCATCGGCGCGGATGGCCGGCGGCTGCGCAGCGAATGAGGTGTTGAGGGTGATGCCGTCCAGGCGGTTCGAGAAGACTTCGATAGCCTCGCGGACGATAGCGTTGACGTCGGCGGAATCGAGTTTGGCGGAAGGGAAGCGGACGAATTGAGAAAATTCGTTGACGAGAGCGGAGAGCGTGCCGACTTCGCGTTCGATGAGGCGTCCTGCTTCTTCGACCAGGCGAGCGAGCTCAGGATCGCGGGGCGAAGAGCCGTTTGAGGGGGAATCGGCAGTGGACTCGCGCTTCTCGAGATAACGGAGGAGGCGCTGGGCGGAAAGCTGAATGGGAGTGAGCGGATTCTTGATCTCGTGGGCGATGCGGCGTGCGACCTCCTGCCAAGCGGCGGCTTTTTGTGCGCGAAGAAGTTCGGTGAGGTCGTCGAGGACGACGACATAGCCGGAGTTGGCGCGGCGCGGACCGAGCGAACTGACGGTGACGGCGGCATGGAGAATGCGACCGCCGGCGATGATTTCCAGTTCGCGGGAGACAACGCCAGTACGAAGAGCGCGGCGCATGAGGTAGCGGATGGCGCGGGCGTCTTCGGGGCCAACCAGTTCTTCGAGATTGCGCGCGTCTTTGGCGCCCGGACCGACAATTTTTGTGACGGCGGGATTGATGCGGACGATGTTGCCCTCGGGATCGAGAGAAATCGCTCCCGTGGGAATATTTTCCAGAACGGTTTCGATCAGCTGGCGGCGGCGTTCGAGTTCGCGGACGGCTTCCTGGAGATTGTGAGTGAATTGATCGATCTGCGAGCGGGAGTCGCGCAGTTGTGTGGTCATGCTGTTGAAGGAGTGGACCAGAGTGCCGAGCTCGTCGTGAGTTTGTTCAGGGACCTGGTAGTCGAAATTACCGCCGGAGATTTCGCGAGTGCCTTCCGCGAGGGCCTGAATGGGCACGGTGACTTGTTTGGCGAGATAGAGAGCAAGCCAGAGGACGGGCGAGAGAAGAAGAACGGTGAAAAAGGAAAGAATCAGGAGTAACTGGCGCTTGAGAGCGCGCAGGTGCTGCTTTTCCTGATCATAGGCCAGGGTTTGGCGAGTGATTTCGTTGATACGAACGAGAAAATCCGGGGGGATGGTGCGAGCGGCGTAATACATTCTGCCATTTGACGCGCGGGCGGGAGCAGCGAGAAGGAGCGCGGCGCCGGACTGCCAGACTTCAGCTCCACTCGGCAGGAGCTGCAGGCGGCTCGGAGATAGCGTGGGAGAGATCGGCAGGCTGCCGCCAAGCTTGGCAGGAGTTTCATCGCGGCAATCGAAGAAGGAAAAAAGTTTGCCTTGGGAATCCAGCTGCCAGAACGCTTCGGCGGCGGTACAGCGCGAAGCGAGGGTGTTCGAAGGGGAAGCGGGATCCTGGGAGTCCCAGGCGGCCCATTCCGCGGCGAGATGGCCGAGACGATTGCGCTCGTCCTTGCTGAGGTCGTTGAGCAAAGCGGAGCTCTGCTCGGACGCAATTTCGATGGGACGCGGAAACCAGCGCGCGAGCGTGCGATTGAGCAGGGAGTAGCTCATAAAAAACATGAAAATAACGGGCAGCAAGGAGATCGCGAGCGCGCCGACGACCATCTTGGTTTTGAAACGCGCGCCGAACTCTTCGCGACTGCGCTCGGCCCAGAGGCGGAGGAGAGTGCGCGAAACGATCAGGGCAAAGACGATGAGGGCGGCGGTGATGAAGGAGGAGACGGCGTAAAGCGTGAGAACATCGCGCCAGTTGCGGGGCTCGAACGGCGTGTCGAGCGAGCCGAGAGTGAAGACCGCGGCGAGCAGCAGGGTAAGGATGATGCCAGCGAAGAGGAGGCGGGTGCGCTGGGTGGAAGAAGTGGAAGTCATGAGGCGGCCACCAGGGCCTGGCGACCAGGGGCCAGCGGAAGAAAACATTGGAGCGGGCAGGAGGAGCATAGGGGATTGGATTTGCGGCAGTGGAGTTTGCCGGTGTGCACGATCAGGGCATGGAATTCGTTGAGCAGCTGATGGTCGCGCGGCAGTTGGGATTCAAAGAGTGAGCGGATGTGCTCGTAGGACTGGCGAGAATCGCCGGCTGCTTTGGCAGATAGGAGCGAGTGGCGTTCGAGGATGCGGCGGGCGTAGGCATCGACGACGAAGACAGGGTGCTTGCCGGCGTAGAGGAGGATGGAATCGGCGGTTTCAGGACCGATTCCGCGCAGGGCGAGGAGCTGGTCACGAAGGATGTAGGTAGGAGTAGCGAAGAGCCGCCGGAGCGAGCCAGAGTGTCTGGCAAAGAGAAATGCCGCAAAGATTTTGAGTGTCCGGGTCTTTTGGCGAAAGTAGCCGGAGGGACGGAGGTGTTTGGCGAGAGCACGGGAGGAGACGGCGCGAATCGCGGCGGGGGTTAGGAGCTTTGCGGCACGCAGGTTGGCGACTGCGCGTTCGACGTTCTTCCAGGAAGTGTTTTGCGTGAGGATGGCGCCGACGATGATTTCAAAACGCGAGCGGCCAGGCCACCAGTGTTGGGGGCCGAGAGTGGCGAACAGAACCGAGTAGTAGGCGTGCAGAACGGTATTCGCGGGTTCGCCGATCGGATCAGAACGCGTGGACGGGTGGGACAAGGGAGTTGCAGCGATGGCCAACGGCCGGAGAGGAAGGTTGACGGTCTGCGGGGGCGTGGGAGAGTTGGCCATCTTAGGGGCACGATAGCGAGCACAAAAGGGCAAG
>DASSYL010000107.1:0-3819 GCA_035703315.1 Candidatus Acidiferrum sp.
AAACTCGGACCCGGGCCAGGAGGACAGCAAGGAGAGATGTTGTTATTACGCGCGAGAGGGCTTCTGGTTTTGGCAATAGTGGTGTCGCTCGGCTGGCCACCAGAGAGCGTGGCGTATTCCGTGATGTCGCACCAGGCGATTATAGACGCGGCATGGGAAAACGATTTGAAACCGGCTGTGCGCAAAAGATTTCCGAGGGCGACGGAAGAAGAATTGAATGAAAGCCAGGCGTACGCCTACGGCGGAGCGATTATCCAAGACCTCGGGTACTACCCGTACGGGAATCCCTTTTTCAGCGACCTGACGCATTACGTGAGAAGCGCGGACTTTATTCTGGCGATGTTGCGGGACGCGCAGGATGTGAATGAATATGCGTTTGCGTTGGGAGCGATGGCGCATTATGCTGCGGACAACAACGGACACAAAATCGGAACAAATCGGGCGGTACCGATTCTCTATCCGAAGCTGAGGAAGAAATACGGGGATTCGGTTTCGTACGAAGAAGACAAGCTGGCGCACGTAAAGACGGAATTTGGGTTTGACGTGCTGCAAGTGGCGAAACAGCGGTACGCGCCCGAAAGCTATCACGACTTTATTGGATTTGAGGTTTCGCGAAGAGTGCTGGAACAGGCGTTCGAGGAAACCTACGGCCTGGATCTGAAGAAAGTGCTGGTAAATGAGGACCGTGCGCTCAATTCGTACCGGCACGCGGTGAGCAACCTGTTGCCGAGAGCTACGCGGATCGCCTGGCACCTTAAGAAGGACAAAATTCAAAAAGACGAGCCGGGCATTACAAAGAGGAAGTTTCTCTACAACCTGAAACGGGCCAAATATGAACAAGAGTGGGGTAAAGACTATCAAGGGCCCACTGTGGGCGATAAATTCCTGGCATTTTTGTACAAGATCTTGCCGAAGTTCGGTCCGCTGAAAGTGCTGCAGTTCAAGACACCGACCCCTGAAACTGAGCTGATGTTCGAAGCCAGTTTTAATGACACTTTGGATCAGTATCGAAAGCTGTTGCGACAACAACAGGAGACGCAGCAGCCCGCGTTGAGCAACGACAATTTTGATTTGGGCACCACCAGTGCGCCGGGCGAATACCAACTGAGCGACAGCACGCACGCGACCCTGTTGGATAAGCTGGCCGACCAGAATTTCGCGGGAATGACTCCTGAGATTCGTGCAGAGCTGCTGGGATTCTTCGGCCGCGCGGATACGCCATTCAAGTTGAAGAAAGACAAGAAGGCCTGGGCAAAGCTGCAAACCGAGCTGGAAGCCTTGCGGAAACTGCAGACTAATGAAACCGTGGCAGCAGCCTCAGCTACGGAAAACTAGAAGAGTTGTGCAGCCCTGGCGGACGCCAACTGACCAAGAGACCTCTTTGCATTGAAACCGTGAGTTTGATTCATCGAAAAAACTGCTGTAGTCGTGTGGGCAGGGCGTGAAAGAATGAACGGCTGCGCGCACTTGCGTTAGCTTAGCTATGTCCAACCCAAAGCCCATGCAAAAGCTGTTAGCGGCGAACCGCAGTGAGATTGCCATCCGGATTTTTCGGGCGGCAAACGAGCTGGGTTTGCGCACAGTGGCCGTGTATTCGAAAGAGGACCGGCTAGCGCTGCACCGATTCAAGGCGGACGAGGCATACCAGGTGGGTGGGGGGAAGGGGCCAGTCGAGGCTTACCTGGATATCGCCGGGATCGTGGCGGTGGCGAAGGCCAAAGGCGTGGATGTGATTCACCCAGGTTATGGATTCCTGTCGGAAAATCCGGCACTGGCGCGCGCTTGCGAGAAGGCCGGTATTACTTTTGTGGGGCCGACGCCGGCATTGCTGGAATTGTTGGGAGATAAAACGGCGGCGCGCGGACTGGCGATTGCGGCGGGAGTTCCAGTCTTGCCGGGCACTGAAAAAGCGGTGCAGTCGGCGGAAGAAGCGAAGAGGATTGCGCGGGAGATTGGGTATCCCGTGATGGTGAAAGCCGCGATGGGCGGCGGCGGGCGCGGGATGCGCGTAGTGCACGACGAGAGCGAGTTGGAAGCGCGCTTGGAAGAGGCGCAGGGCGAGGCGAAGTCGGCGTTCGGAGATGCGTCAGTATTCCTGGAGAAGTATTTGGCGCGAGCGCGGCATTTGGAAGTGCAAATCCTGGCCGATACGCACGGGAATTTGCTGCATTTGTGGGAGCGGGATTGTTCGGTGCAGCGGCGGCACCAGAAAGTGGTGGAAGTGGCGCCGGCGCCAAATCTGCCGGCGAGCGTGCGAAATGAATTGTGCGCGGCGGCCGGGCAACTGGCGCGTAAGGCGAAGTATCGCAATGCGGGGACAGTGGAGTTTTTGTATGACGTGGATGCGCGGAAGTGGTACTTCATCGAAGTGAACCCGCGAATTCAAGTAGAGCACACAGTCACGGAGATGGTGACCGGCATTGATATTGTGCGCGCGCAGATTCTAGTGGCACACGGGCATTCGCTGCACGATGAAGCGATGAACCTGCCGCAGCAAGAGGGTGTGCCGCTGTATGGAGCGGCGCTGCAGTGCCGAGTGACCACGGAAGATCCGGAGAAAAATTTTGCGCCAGATTACGGGAAGCTGACGACGTACCGCTCACCGGCGGGCTTCGGGATTCGGCTGGATGGCGGGACGGCGTATGCGGGGGCTTCGCTCGCGCCTTATTACGATTCGCTGTTGGTGAAGGTGACGGCCTGGGGCACGAATTTGCCGGAAGCGTGTCAGCGGATGGACCGGGCGCTGCGGGAGTTTCGCATACGCGGCGTGAAGACGAACATTCCGTTTGTAGAGAACGTGGTGAATCATGCAAAGTTTCGCGCTGGCGAGGTGACGACAGGATTTCTCGAGCAGCATCCGGAGTTGTTCCGGTTTCCGAAACGTGGAGACCGCGCTACGAAGCTGCTGACGTATTTAGGCGATGTGATTTTGAACGGGAATCCGGAGGTGAAGGGAAAGCCAGTACCGGCCACGTTGGAGTCGGCGACGGTGCCGCTGGCGAGCTCTGAAGCTGCGCCAAAGGCGGGAACACGGCAGCTGTTGAAGAAGTTGGGGCCAGCGAAATTTGCGGAGTGGGCGAAAAAAGAGAGGCGGCTGCTGCTGACGGACACAACGCTTCGCGATGCGCATCAATCGCTGATGGCGACGCGAGTGCGGACGTACGATCTGCTGGCGACCGCGCCGTTTGTGGCAGAGCGGCTGGGGAATCTTTTCAGCCTTGAAATGTGGGGCGGGGCGACGTTTGATACGGCGTTGCGGTTTTTGCGGGAGGATCCGTGGCAGCGGCTGCGGGAGTTGCGCGCGGCCGTGCCGAATATCTGTTTTCAGATGTTGCTGCGCGGGGCGAACGCGGTAGGGTATGCATCCTATCCGGACAATGTGATTCGCGAATTTGTGCGCGAGGCCTACGCCGAGGGGATGGATATCTTCCGCGTGTTCGATTCGCTGAATTCAATTGAGAACATGCGGGTGTCCTTGGATGCGGTTCTGGAAACGGGTGGAGTTTGCGAAGGCGCGATTTGCTATACCGGCGACATTCTCGACAAGACGCGGCCGAAATACTCGCTGAAATACTATGTTGGACTGGCGAAGCAGCTGGAAAAGCTGGGTGTGCACTTTCTGGCCATCAAGGATATGGCGGGATTGTGCAAGCCGTATGCAGCGTTTGAGCTAGTAAAAAGACTAAAGGAAGAGGTGGCGCTGCCGATTCACCTTCATACACATGATACGAGCGGGATGAACGCGGCGACCGTGCTGAAAGCGGCGGATGCGGGCGTAGACATTGCGGACGGGGCAGTAGCTGCAATGAGCGGCGGGAC
>DASSYL010000121.1:0-3845 GCA_035703315.1 Candidatus Acidiferrum sp.
CCTAAAGACAGCGGAAACGCTTGCACTGACGGCACTCGAAACGTACGTGCCCGAACCCTTCCGACCCACGACAAATCCTTCGGCCAGCAGTTGATCGTAAGCGAGCAGCACGACCGTTCTGGAAATTCCGAGTTGTTCGGACAGGTCTCTGGTGGAAGGGAGCTTATCCCCGCTGCACAACGTGCCGGACAAAATTGCCTTACGGAGGTGCGCATACACCTGCCGGAAGAGGGGTCCGGTGCGTTCAGAAAGTGGTATCGCCAACAGCATAGAAAGTGGTCCTTGCAAGATACCACGCCGACGTTCAAGGTCGACGCCTACTCGCAGTTGAAGTGCGTTCGCAAGCAACGCGAACCAAGCAAGACCGGCAGAGAAAGAGGGAACCCATGCGTGTGTGGCAACGGAGCCGATTGTACTTTTTACCGAGAGTTCTGATTTTTATGGCCGTTTGCGGCTCACCGCCAAGCGGACAAACGAAGGTGACTGAACCGAAAACGGATGCGGCAAAAGCGGCCCAACGAGATGGGAGCCACGACTTTGATTTTGAGTTGGGCACCTGGAAGACCCGTCTTAAACGGCTCACGAAACCGCTTACGGGTTCGACCACCTGGGTCGAATATGAGGGCACGACGGTGGTGCGCAAGGTATGGAACGGCCGCGCCAACCTGCTCGAACTGGAGGTGGATGGTCCTGCCGGTCACATCGAAGCTTTATCGCTGCGTTTGTACAATCCTGAATCGCGGCAGTGGAGCCTGAACTTTGCCAACAGCAACAGCGGCAGCCTGAGCCAGCCAACGATTGGCCAGTTTACAAACGGCCGCGGCGAGTTTTACGACCAGGAAACATTCAATGGCCGGGCGATCTTGGTGCGTTTTGTGATTCTGGACATCACGCCGAATTCAGCACGTTTCGAACAGTCGTTTTCGGATGATGGGGGCAAGATCTGGGAAGTGAACTGGATTGCCATGGACACACGAGAGACCAATGAAGCGGCGGTATCGAAAACGAGCGTACCAAGTGCTTCCACTGATCGCCTTGGCCAACGCGGTTTTGATTTCGAGCTCGGCAACTGGAACATTCACTTGAAGCGTCTGGAAAATCCGCTGATGGGCTCGACCAAGTGGGTCGAATTTGACGGCACATCCGTGACGCGTAAAGTGTGGGACGGCCGGTCGCAGATCGAGGAGTTCGAGGTAACCAGCCCGACAGGCCAGATCGAGGGACTGACTCTTCGTCTCTACGACCAGAAATCCCGTCAGTGGAGCCTCTATTGGGCCACGAGCAAAGGAGGCACGGTTGGTCAACCGACGATCGGGGAGTTCAAGAGCGGGCGCGGCGAGTTTTACGACCAGGAACCATACCGGGGCAGGGCCATCCTGGTGCGGTTTATTTGGTCGGACATGACCCCGAATTCGGCGCACTTTGAACAGTCCTTTTCCGATGATGGAGGAAAAACCTGGGAAGTGAACTGGATTACGGACCAGAAACGAGTCGACGAGACCGCCAACCAAGCGCACTAAGGTGCGTTTGGAGCTTGTGCCAGGGGCTACGGAGAAAGCGCGTCCGAATGCCACCCCGAAGGGCGGCGCTTCAGGACCATGCCCAAAGAGAAAAGACGGCGGTTTTCTTGACTTGGGCGGAGAGCACCTCAATAATGGATAAGCATGAACGTGGACGCCGGAGGTGCAGAGGCAATGTTCCTGGATGTGAAGGAACTGGCAGTCCGCAAGCTGAACATCCGGAAGAGTTATGCGCCGGGCAGCATTGATTACCATACGGCGGAGTTGAAGCAGATTGCTCCGCTGGACGTGGTAGCCACGGCGGAGTTGATGGACGGGCAAATTCGGATTGCCGGACACCTGGAAACCAAGATTGAGCTGCAATGCGCCCGATGCTTGGACGCAGTGACAGAAGACGTGCATCGCCAGTTTGATCTGTTTTACAGCCCGCTGCCCAAGGACACCAAGCCGGAAGAAGAGCGGCTGAAGGACTTGGACGCCGACATCGCGTTTTACAAAGGGGATGGGCTGTTCCTGGCGGATGTACTGAGCGAGCAGGTGCTGCTCTCGGTTCCTATGAAAGTGATCTGCAGGAGCGATTGTCGCGGATTGTGCGCCACGTGCGGAGTCAATTTGAATCATGAAGACTGCCGGTGCGAGACCCATGCCATGGACCCACGGCTGGCTCCGCTGGCGCGGTTGAAACAGGACTGGCTCAAGAAACAGTAAGATTGGCCGTCAATGGAAGTTTTTGCGTGGTTAGGTGTGTGGACACGAACAAGTACGGGGACGCTCGCCACGAGTTCAGGTTTTAAGAGTTGCAGGTTCCGAGTTCAAAAGACAGGGCGCCTCGGCGCCGGATCGTCGAGGAAGAAGGAGAAGTACGATGCCAAATCCAAAGAGGCGACATTCCAAGAGGCGGACGAGCACGCGGCGGGCGCACGACCATCTGGCCAAGCCGGCGCTGGGGAAGTGCCCCAATTGCCATGAAATGAAGCAGCCGCATCAGGCTTGCCCGCATTGTGGCTACTACAAGGGGAAAGCGGTAAAAGAGGCCACGGCTTAGGACTGCGCGACCTGCGGCGGGATCAACCCAACGCATATTGGCAAACCGCTTTTCGAGGTGGCGGTTCACTTTCCCGAACGGCAGTAAAACTCCATGATCACAATTGCCGTGGATGCGATGGGAGGGGACCATGCACCCCGCCCCGAGGTTGAAGGAAGTGTGCTGGCCGCGCGCGAACTGGGAGTCCGCGTATTGCTGGTGGGCCAGGCCAATCCGGTGAAGGCCGAGTTGGCCAAGCACGATTGGCGCGGTCTGCCGATCGAGCTGGTTCCTGCGAGCGAAGTGATCACGATGAACGATCACCCGGCGCAGGCTTTCCGGCGGAAGAAAGACAGCTCGGTGCATGTGGCGGCGCGGCTGGTGCGCGAAGCGAAAGCGCAAGGGTTGGTCAGCGCGGGAAATACCGGCGCGGTGATGACCGTGGCGAGGTTTTTGTTGGGGACACTGGAATCGGTCGACCGCGTGGCGCTGGCAGCGCCGTTTCCCAACGCGAAGGGCGGCGTTAGCGTGATGCTGGACGTTGGCGCAAATGTGGACTCGAAGCCCGAGCACCTGGTGCAGTTCGCGATCATGGGAGAGATGTACTATCGCGCTACGTTTGGGCATCGGCGGCCGCGCGTGGGGCTGCTGTCGATCGGAGAAGAAGAGAGCAAGGGCAACGAGCTGACGCGAGAAGTGCACGAGCGGCTGAAAAAAGCGCATCTGCACTACATCGGAAATGTAGAGGGCGGTGATCTCTTTTCCGGCGCGGTGGATGTGATTGTTTGCGATGGGTTCGTGGGAAACATTGCGCTGAAGATTTGTGAAGGCCTGGCCGTGCAAATTTTCGGGTTGTTGCGGAAGTCGTTGAAAAGTTCTCTGGTATCCCAGTTCGGCGCAATGCTTTCGCAAGGCGCGTTCAAGGGATTGAAGAAGACGATTGACTACACGGAGTATGGCGGCGCGCCGCTGTTGGGAGTGCGCGGCGTCTGCGTGATCGGGCATGGACGTTCCAATGCGAACGCAGTAAAGAATGCGATTCGCGTGGCGGCGGGCCTGGCCAAGTCACGCATGAATGAAAAGATCGAGGAGGAACTGTCGCTGGTGACGGAGCGCGTGTAGCGAAAAAGCAGATTCCTCGCTTCGCTGCCGCCGGCAGGATGACAGTTTTGAGGTACAGAGAAGACTATGGGAAAAGTGGCATTTGTTTTTCCGGGGCAGGCTTCGCAATACCCGGGAATGGGAAAAGAGCTGGCGGAAAAATACGCAATAGCGCGGGCCGTTTTTGAAGAAGCGGACAA
>DASSYL010000223.1:0-3781 GCA_035703315.1 Candidatus Acidiferrum sp.
CGATGCCCGCTAATCGATGGTGGGATCGTGGAAATCCGGCCAGTGTTCGAAAACACGGATTTTCCACCTGAACTGCGCGACAAAACCGCCGGCACCTAGCAGATCGCGAGGCTATCGACAGGTGTTTTCCTTGCAAAACGCGGGTGATAGACTGACGGCACTGCGCTCCAGGTTCCACGTCTTTCCAGGTGAACCATATGAAAAAGACGGCAGCTTCCGGCAAGCGATCGGTCGCGAAGGAACACTCCGGCGCGGCTGATGTGGATAAATATCTGGCCAAGGTTCCCCAGCCAGCCCGCGCCACTTTGCAAAAGGTCCGCGCGACGATTCGCTCGGCGGCTCCGAAGGAATCTACGGAAGCGATCAGCTACGGCATTCCGACGTTCAAGTACCACGGGATGCTGGTGGCTTACGCGGCCTTCGCCAACCATTGCAGTTTCTTCCCCGCCAGCGGCGAACTGCTGAAGGAGTTTGCGCACGAATTGCGGGATTACCCTTGCTCCAAAGGGACGATCCGATTCGCAACGGATAAGCCTTTGCCTGCAGTCCTCATTAGGAAGATCGTGAAAGCTCGCGTCGCCAAGAACGAAGCCAAGAAAAAGCGTTGAGACGGAGTACCGCGGCCCGGCCTGCAATCGAGCACAAAAAAACTGCCGATGTTGTCGATTTGGTTTCTCTCCATTCGACGTGCCTATAGGAGGAAAAACAACGACATGCAACGACGCAATTTCATCGCGGCGACGGCGGCTGGCATTGGCCTGGCCGCTACTGGATTAGCCGGCGGACAGACGCAGGAACGCGCTGCGCCCAAAACCGGCTACGCTCCGGTGAACGGTCTGAAGCTCTACTACGAAGTTCACGGCGCCGGGGAGCCGCTCATTCTCCTTCACGGCGGGCTCGGAGCGTCGGGAATGTTTGTCGGAATCCTGCCCGCGCTTTCCGCCAAGCGCCGGGTGATCGCCGTCGACTTGCAGTCGCACGGCAGGACCGCCGACATCGATCGCCCGATGACGTTTGAGGCGATGGCAGCCGATATCGCTGGATTACTGAAACATCTGGGAATTGCCAAAGCGGATGTCATGGGCTACTCGCTTGGCGGAGGAGTCGCGGCGCATGTGGCGTTTGCTTATCCCCAGGCCGTCGGGAAGCTGGTGATTGCTTCTACCGCTTTCAGGAAGGACGGATGGTACCCCGAACTCAACGTGGACATGTTGCAAATAGGCCCGGCTGCCGCCGAGCCGATGAAGCAGACGCCGATGTACCAGATGTATCGGAGCGTCGCCCCGCGGCCACAGGACTGGCCGGTGCTGCTGACCAAGATCGGTGAATTGCTGCGAAAGGACTACGATTGGTCGCAGAACGTGGCGGCGATCAAGTCGCCGACACTGCTTGTCTTTGGTGACGCCGATGCAGTACGCACAGCGCACGCCGTGCAGTTTTTCGAGTTGCTCGGTGGGGGCAAGAAAGATGGCGGTTGGGACGGTTCGGGCATCTCCAACGCGCGGCTGGCGATTCTGCCCGGCGCAACTCACTACAACATCTTTACTTTGCCAACTTTGGCTGCGAACACAAACGCATTTCTGGAAAGTGGGGCAGCGAAATGACGCTTCCTTTCGGCTTTTGTCGATTTCAATTGACGGGGTTCGTCGTCTAAATGAAGGTCAATACAGTTGGTGACACCCGAAACGCTCAGCTCGGAAGCCAACTTCAAGGAGAAAGCCATGCGTTTCATGATGATTGTAAAAGCCAGCAAGGACAGTGAAGCCGGCGTCATGCCCAGCGAGCAAATGCTCGCGACCATGGGCAAGTTCAACGAAGAGCTGGTAAATGCAGGTGTGCTGGTGGAAGGGTCGGGGCTGCAGCCGAGCTCGAAAGGTTTTCGTGTGAAGTTTTCCGGTGGAAAGCGCGAGATCGTGGACGGGCCGTTCACGGAAAGCAAAGAACTTATCGCCGGCTATTGGGTGATCAACGTGAAGTCCCGCGAGGTAGCGCTCGAATGGGCCAAGAAAGTACCAGCGCCGCAGGAACACGGAGAAGGTGAAATCGAAGTCCGGCAATTCTTTGAGCTGGAAGATTTCGCTCCGAGCCCGGCAATCGACCAGCACCGCGAAATCGCCAAGAAACTGGCCGCGAAAAAATAATTGCCGCACCGTGTCGATTTCTGAAGTTCTCATTCGACGTACCAATGAGCGACAGTTCACCAACTCGCAGTCCTGCAAGACGCGGTAGCTACAAGAACAGGAGAGAAGACCATGCGATTTCTGAGCATCTATAAGTCACCGGAACGGAACACTCCCCCCTCGCAGCAAGAAATGGAAACGATGGGGAAGTTGATCGAAGAAGGAATGAGGAAAGGCTGGCTGCTTGGAACGGAAGGTTGCTTGCCAAGCGCACTAGGAGCGCGTGTGCGGCTTTCGAATGGCAGCTTCACCGTGACGGACGGCCCCTTCACCGAATCGAAGGAACTGGTCGGCGGATTTGCCATTCTGCAGGCAAACTCCAAGGAAGAAGCGATCCAGCTCGCGCGCGACTTCCTGCGCGTCGTGGGCCAGGGCGAGTGCGAGCTGCGCCAGCTCTACGAAGCGCCGGCCGCGCAAAAGCAAAGCGCCTAGTTCTGAACGGCAGAAACGAGCCGGGCGAAGCGCCGCGCCCTCGACTTCTCAACCAGCACTTTGCGGGTGAACTCTTCCGCGTGACAATGTTCACGTGGCTGCACCCGAAACCCATCCGGCACCCGACATTCACCTCACCATCGACGCGGTCTGGCGGATCGAGTCAGCGAAGATTATTGCCTCGCTGACTCGCATCACCCGTGATGTGGGTGTGTCCGAAGAGTTGGCCCAGGACGCGCTTGTCGCCGCGCTTGAACAATGGCCGGCCTCGGGAATTCCTGAAAAGCCGGGCGCGTGGCTGATGGCGATTGCGAAGAACCGCGCGATTGACCGGTTTCGCCGCAACAAGCTCCTCGATCGCAAACACGAAGAGTTGGGCCGCGAACTGAGGACACAGCAGGATAGAGCCATGGCGGAATTTGAACTAGCCGGCGACGATGACATTAGCGACGATTTGCTGCGCCTGGTCTTTATCTCCTGTCATCCGATTCTTTCCACCGAGTCGCGTGCTGCGTTGACGTTGCGATTGCTGGGCGGCCTGACCACACAGGAAATTGCTCGAGCTTTTCTGACGCCGGAGCCGACCATCGCGCAGCGAATCGTACGAGCGAAGCGAACTTTGACGGAAGCGCGCGTTCCGTTTGAAGTTCCACGCGGGCTGGATCGCGCGGCGCGGCTGTCTTCGGTGCTGGAAGTCATCTATCTGATTTTCAATGAAGGCTATTCGGCGACTGCCGGCGACGATTGGATGCGACCTGCACTTTGCGAAGACGCGCTGCGGGTCGGACGGATTCTTGCTGAACTAGCTCCGCAAGAGCCTGAGGTGCACGGGCTGGTGGCGTTGATGGAGATTCAGGCGTCACGCAGCAATGCGCGTGTGGATGCGGCGGGCGAGCCGGTGTTGCTGCTGGAGCAGGATCGTTCGCAGTGGGATCAGCTGCTGATTCATCGAGGCTTCGACGCGCTTGAGCGTGTGGAGAAATTGGGCGGTGCCAACGGACCTTATGCGCTGCAGGCGGCGATCGCGGCGTGCCACGCCCGGGCGCGCAGCGGGGATGAGACGGATTGGCCGCGCATTGTGCGGTTGTATGAGGAGCTGGAGCGGCTGAATCCTTCGCCGATCGTGGAACTGAATCGCGCGGTCGCCGTAGCAATGGCGTCTGGGCCAG
>DASSYL010000272.1:0-14430 GCA_035703315.1 Candidatus Acidiferrum sp.
GTTGTAGTGCGCCGAAGGATTCCCCGGCTGCAAACGTACCGCGGCCTGCAACGGCGCCACCGCCTTTTCGAACTGTCTCATCGAGTTCAGAGCGAATCCCCACTCCATAAAAGCATCACCGAATGTCGGATCGAGCTCCGCCGTACGCGAAAAATGTTGCGCAGCTTTTTCCCAGTCCGATTCCCGTTTAGCCAGCTCGCCCAACACAAATTCGGCCCCGCTGTTTCGCGGATCGATCTCCAACTCCTTTTTCAACTCCTCCCTAGCTTGCGCTCCCGCCTCTGGTCCGGCGTCTGGCTTGGAAAGCAATAGCCGCGCAATCCGGAAATGGATGCCCGGCCGTCTCGGATCCTGCGCCAGAATCGCTTCGTATTCTTTGGCCGCTTCGTCCCATTTTCCCTGCACTTCCAGCGCTTCCGCTCCCATCTGCCGCGCTTCGGCGGATTGCGGGGCTTTCTGTGCCAAATCCCCCGCGGCGCGCATGGAAAGATCTGAGTAAGCGTGCGCCATGACGTACAGCACATCAGGATCATTAGAAAATTGTTTGCCTAGCTGCCCGAGCAACTCGCCGGCGACGGCCCGATCATCCATTCCCATAGCACAGCGAACCGCCATCACTCCAGCACTCTTTCTTTCTTCGCGCGAACTCGACGCCACCAGCGCTTTCTTCAATACCGGCAGCGCCTCCCGGCAACGTCCTTGCCGCGCCAGCGTCATCGCTTTTTCCACCGTAGTCCCGGTCGCCGCTTGCCCGCCCGCTTTCGGTTGCTGAGCGACTCCACAAACCGCAGCCAGCAAGAAACCGGCAATAGCGGTGGCGATCCTGATGTTCGGAATTTTTCTGGTCATAAAAAGAAAAATGGGGCAGGCGGGGGTGTAGTCGCCTGCCCCATCGTACTTCACCGGGGGACTAGTAGTAAAACTTCAGTGCAAATTGGATATTTCGCGGCGCTTGCGATGTGGTGATAAAGCCCATCGTACTCGTTGCGCTCAAATCCAGCCCGGTACCGGGCGCGTTGTAGTTGACATGGTTGAAGGTGTTGAGGAAGTCCGAGCGGAATTGAATGCTTTTAGATTCCGTGATTCTGAAGTTCTTATGGATGCTCAGGTCCACATTGCTGTAGCCCGGTCCACGCACCGTTCCGACACCGCAGGTGCCGAAACTGTTCGGCGCCACGGGCGCATACGAACTCTTGTCGAACCACACCACGCCACCGCCCAGCCCTGCCGGCACTGGCGATCCGTCGAGATATTTTGGTCCGGCGATGCAATCCGGGCGCACACCTCGCGATCCAATCGTGGTGTCCAGGAAAGTATTGCTGCCGCCGCTCAATGTCAGTGGGAAACCGGTGTGCCAGGAAATAATCGGGCTCACCGACCAGCCTCCGACAACCGCGTTCAAGACTGGATTCATGTCCTTGCCAAACCGCTTGCCACGGCCGATCGGCAATTCGTAAACGGCATATGAGCTCAAAGTGTGCGCCGCATCGTAGTAGCACGGCCCCCACTCCGCCTTCGGATCGTAGACGTTTTGCCAATACGGTGACGTCGGTACGGTTTGTCCGCCCCAAGACCCGTAGTAGCCGCTCGAATTGGTCATGCACTTTGAGTACGTGTACGCGACCTGGTATTGCAAGCCGTTGCTCATCTGCTTTTGCAGCACGGCCTGCAATGCGTCATACCGCTGGTTGCCGTTGGATGCGGTGCCCGAGATTTGCGAAATCTCGCTCTGCAGTTGTGGATTGCCCGCAATGTAGATGCTTGGCGAAACCGTGCCATCGGAATTCAGCTGCCGCTGCGCATAAGGCATGGGGACCATTAAGTGGGTACCATGCTGGCCCACATACCCGATTTGCGCCGTGGTGTTGCCCCAGAATTGCCGCTGAATCGTCAAGTTCCATTGTTGCGAGATCGCAGGCTGCACGTTGGGATCCCAGACGCGGATCAACGCGCCGTTATAACAGGACAGGTTCGGGCAGCTCGGGTCGACTGCCGGCGGTGCAACGATTCCCTCGTCCGCAGTCGTGCCGGGCAACCCCGTAGTGTACTGTGTCAGGAATTCCGCAGGGCTGAATGGCGGATTGATGGGCAACCGCAGGTTCGTGCCTGTTCCTTCCAAATAGGAAGAAATCGTGTAAGCACCCCGGATAACCGTGTTCCTCCCCAGTGCCTCTGGCGTCCACGCGAAACCAATGCGTGGCTGGAAGGCTGGCCGGCCATACTGGCCGTTGTATAAGCCACGTGAATTGCCGCCGACTCCGGCAAACTGCACGTCGCCGCTCAGCAAACCAAAGTTGACTTGCCGGTTGTTCGACTCCACCCAAGGCGTATGCGCTTCGTATCGCAAACCGATATTCAGGGTGAGCCGGTCCGTGGCGCGCCAGTCGTCCTGTACGTAACCCGCAAAAGTCTTGGAGGTTTGGATCCAGCCGCCGCTCGAAACTCCGCGGCCAAAGTTCGTTGGCAAACCGAGGAAGAAGTCGGCCAGGCCACTGCCGGTCGCTCCGCCTCCGTTCGTGGGGTCCCCCGTAAACGTGTTGCTAAAGGTCATCGCACCCAGCTTTCCGCTGTTGCCGGAATAATAGGTGTTGATGATCTGCTTCCAAAATTGGAAGCCGAAGTGAAACACGTGGCGGTTGTGCGTCCAGATCACCGCGTCATCAAACTGATAGACTTGATCGTTGAAGTTCTGTTCGATCAGCGTGTTCCCAATATTGTTCACCGAACCGGTGTTCAACCCCGAAGGAGATCCGCCGTAGAATCCGATTCCGAGAAGGCCCGCAAGACTGTTCGGGTTGGAACCGGGAATGCCGAGAGCCTCTCCCAGCGTCCCGACGGAGGAATCGAAGGCGCCGCCATTGTGAAGCGTGACATGATTCCATCCAAAGCGCATGTCGTTTACGACGGTGTTCTTGAAGCTCCGGCTCCAGTCGACCACCATGTTGTAGATTGGGGCCTCTCCAAATCCGTTGCCGATAATCGCCAGGCTGTTGGTGGTGGGATCGGTCTGGAATGCGCGAGAGAAGCGGCCCGAGAGCCGTTCCTTATCCGATACTACGTAGTCAATCTTGATGTCGCCCTGATCGGCGTTAAACGCTTGCGCCTGCTGATAGGTCAGGTTGTTCGTGGAATTGCTGTTGATCGGTTGGGGATAGAATGATGACGCGAAAAGTGCCGATGCGACCGGATTGATGCGCGTACCCGGAATCACGTTGTTGGCAAACGCCGTAGGCTGCGGACATGCCCCTGCCCCGGTGCCACCCCGCACACAACCCGCGGGAAGGCTGGCCGGGTCAAAGAGCTGGTTTGCTACTACGCACCCATTGGTGTTGTCCCCTACGCCGCACTTGTAACCGCTGGGCGTCGCTGCAGTACTGGCTCGGTCGTTGCAGATTCCACTCCCGTTAAAACCGTTCTGGCAAAGCGCGCCGAAGTTTCCCTCGCGCTCAGCCTCAGTCATAACCGTGAAATTCTGCGTATTCGTGGGATGGTCGAACCGTTGCCCTTGGTAGTCCACAAAGAAGAAAAGCTTGTTCTTGAGGATGGGCCCGCCCAGCGTCCCGCCGAACATGTTCCAGCGCAATTTATCTTTCGGACTTCCCGCCCAGTTGTTTTCCCACTTGTTCGCGTTCAGCACGTCGTTGCGGAAAAATTCCCAAACATCGCCGTGGAAGCCGTTCGTTCCGGACTTGATCGTCGCGCTCACAATGCCGCCCTGAAAATTCCCAAACTCTGCCGAAGCATTGTTGGTAATCAGGTTGAATTCTTGAATGGCGTCTGGCGTCGGCGTGTAGCCCAGCAAGTTGTCCGAAACCTGGTTATTGTCCATGCCGTCGAGCATGAAGTTGTTGGACTGTTCCCGGTTCCCGTTAATGTACGGCCGTCCGCCATTCGCGGTGTTATCCCCGTTGTTAAAACTGCTGGGATTCGGCGTAATGCTACCCGGCGAAAGCAGCGTTAATTGCACGTAGTTTCTCGTCGCCAGCGGCAAGTTATCGTTGGTTCGTGAGTCGATGATCGTGCTGAGTTGCGTCGTATCTGTTTGCAGTACCGGCGGCGCGGCCGTTACCTCCACCACCTGCGTCGTCTGGCCAACCTTCAATTGAATGTCCAGCCGCGCGGTCTGGTTCAGCACCAGCACCAGTCCAGCTTGCAGCGCGGTCTGAAACCCCGGCGCCTCCACTTTTACGTCGTATGTCCCCACGGGGATCCGGTTGATATAAAACGCGCCGTCACCGCTGCTCTTGGACGTCGTAACCACTCCTCGAGCAACATCCTTCGCCGTGACCGTGGCGCCGGCAATCGCCGCCCCGCTCGGATCCGTGATGGTCCCCGTAATCGACGCCGTCACATCTTGGGCCCAAACTTTTCCGCTGGCCAACAGCATCACCATCGCCGCCAGCAGCACATACCCCACTTTCCTACACAGCCCCTTTTCCATCTCCGACCTCCATTCCGACGCCTCCGGTGTCCGGAAGCTTCGCCCCTGCCGCATTTTTTTACCGAGAGTTGCCAAGCACCCCTGCTCAGCTATAGGACTTTAACGCGTAAGCTATATAGCACAGAATCGGGCTTGTCAACACAAAAAATATGTTTTATAAGACTTTTGGACGGAGTGACCTGGTTCGGCCTATAGCACGCTCGCCGTGCGCTCTATATCACGCACGACTTTTTCGCTTTAGTTCGGCAGGAGTGGTCCACATGTCGAGGTGTGCCTTCACCGATCTCTTTCGGCGGTCCCTGAGGCGTGCTCGCCACTACTTTGCGGCTGGTCGATGTGACTGCCAACCGCTTTCTCTCGTCTATTCTGTGTCTTACGGATGAGGTGTCCGCATGCCAGGCAGAGCTCGCCTTGCCTTACCCGCTTATCAGCGCATCCAGCTGGCCATTCGCAAACGCATTGACTCTGGCCACCTTCGCCCCGGTGACCCTGTCAACTCCGAGCGTGATTTGGCAAAACTCCATGAAGTCAGCCTCATGACGGCCCGCCACGCCCTGGCTTCTCTTGAACGCGAAGGCGTGGTCGAACGCCGCCGCGGCGTCGGCACTTTTGTCTCTTCTCCCAAAATCCACTTCAACAAATTGATGAGCTATACCGAGCAGATGGCCGCGCGCAGCTTGACCGCTGCATCAAAGATTCTTTTTGCCAAGCTCATTGACAACGAACCCGACGCCGCCGCTCGCCTCTCCCTGGCCCCCACCAAGACGCTCATCAAGTTGGAGCGCCTCCGCCACACGGCAGATGAACCCTTCGCTCTGGAAACCTGTTACCTTTCCGCAGATGATTTCCCCGGCCTGCTTGAAGCGCCGCTGGGACGTGATTCCCTCTTTGCCACTCTGGAACGCAACTACGATGTGCGCCTCGGTTACGCCGACGAAGAAATCGACGCCACCGCCGCCGATCCTCGCACCGCCGAACTGCTCAATGTGCCGCGCCGCGACCCTTTGCTCCGCATCCGACAGGTCATCTACTCCACCAAAGGCAAGCCGATCATCTACGTCCTGGGAATCTATCGCTCGGACCGCCATAATTTTGTGATTCGCCGCTTCCGCTGACCGTCCACGGGGTCGGAGCGTCGGCTCCGACATTTGTTCTGAGGCGAGGCTGGCTTTAGGCCTGAGGAATTGGTCTTGCGTGTGTTGTAATGTGCTAACTCAACGAGGAAAGTCGCGATGCTGGTGGTCTTGAAAAAAGATTATGACGAAGTCAGCCGCGAGGCCGCGCGCATCGTCGCGGGAGCCGTGCGCTCAAAACCGGATATCGTGCTCGGCTTGGCCACAGGCAGTACGCCGCTTGGCCTCTACAAAGAATTGGTCGCGTTCTACCGCAGCGAATCTCTCGACTTTTCACGCACTAGCAGTTTCAACCTCGACGAATATCTCGGCCTCGAGCCCACCCATCCGCAGAGTTTCCATTACTTCATGAAAGAGAACTTTTTTTCTCAAGTGAACTTGCCGTGCGAACGCGCGCACATTCCGGACGGTACGATTCAAGGCAACTACGATGACTACTGCGCTCGCTACGAGCAATCCATTAAGACCGCGGGCGGCATCGATCTGCAAATTCTGGGCATCGGCCGCAATGGCCATATTGGATTCAATGAACCGACGTCAAGCCTCGCTTCGCGCACCCGCTTGAAGGCGCTCAGCCGCGAAACGATCGAAGATAATCGCCATGTCTTCGCGAACGAATCCGAAATGCCCAAATGCGCCATTACCATGGGCATCGGCACCATTCTCGAATCGCGCCGCGTGCTGCTGCTCGCTTCCGGCCGTTCGAAAGCCGCAGCCATCGCCAAAGCCATCGAAGGCCCCATCACTTCCTCGGTGAGCGCTTCGGCGTTGCAGTTGCATCCCGACGTGACCTTCATCATCGATGAGGAAGCGGCGTACTCACTCACGCAGCGCGACTACTACCGCCACGTTTTAGAAATGACCCAGCTTTTCACTCCGGAGCGTCTATCCTAAGGTAAGCAGGCGCGAATCATGCTGATTGCCGGTGACATCGGCGGAACAAAATCTCATCTCGTCGCCTACGACGAGCGTGATGGGAAACTTTCCGTAGTAGCTCGCAAACGCTATGCCACGCGCGATTTCGCCAGTTTCGAAGCGCTCGTCGAAGCCTTTTCCCGCGAAGCCCGCCAGGCAGGTTCAGAAACCGCAGTGGTTGCCGCTGGCTTCGGCGTTCCCGGCACCGTCGTGGATGGCGTTCTGCACGCTGCACATATTCCCTGGACCCTCGATTCCTCTTCGCTCGCCGCTAGCCTCGGCCTTCCGCGCGCGCACGTCGTCTTGATGAACGATCTGGTCGCTACCGCGCGCGGTCTGCAGAAGCTTGATTCGAAAGACTTGTGCTACTTGAACCGTGGAATAGATCATCCGCAGGAAAACATCGCCGTCATCGCCGCCGGCACCGGACTCGGCGAAGCTGTTTTGTACTGGGACGGCCGCGGCCACCGCGCCGCGCCTTCCGAGGGCGGCTCCGCTGATTTTGCGCCCCGCAGCGACCGGGAAATCGCGTTCCTCTCATTTTTAAAAAAACGTCTGGCGCGCATCTCCTGCGAAGAACTTTTTTCCGGCCGCGGCTTCCGGCCGATCCACGAATTTCTTTCGCCCGACGTGCGGCACGATTCTTTCAGCAAAGCCGCCGGCGAATCGGCACAGGAAATTACCGGCAATGCGCTGAGCGGCTCGTGCCCCGTCTGTGTGGAAACTCTGGATTTTTGGACTGACGCTTTCGGCGCAGAGTCGGGAAATCTCGCGCTGCGTGTTCTGGCGTACGGTGGCGTCTATCTCGCGGGCGGCATCGCGCTCAAGATTCTCCCGCTACTCGAAAAAAGCACTTTTTGCACTGCGTTTGCCGACAAGGGCCAGTTGGCTCCTCTGCTGGCCAACATTCCCATCGCGGTTGTGCTCAACGAAGATGCGCCATTACTCGGAGCGGCGCATTCGTCGCTCACCGTACTGCGCGGCGGCAAACTGACGTAGCAGAAATTCGGCAGCAAAAGCCCGCTCTGCGTAACACACGGGGCTACAACTCTTTTAGTGGAAGCTGATCCACCTTGCGCAGCTGGGGAAACATCCACGCCCACAATCCGGTGACAACGATGGCGCCGATGCCGCCGAGAATAACCGCGGGAACCGTGCCGAACCATTGTGCGGTTATTCCGGATTCAAACTGGCCGAGCTCGTTGGAAGCGCCGATGAAAATCATGTCCACGGCATTCACGCGGCCGCGCATTTCGTCCGGAGTGGCGACCTGAATCAGAGTCGCGCGCACAATTACGCTGACCATATCCGTAGCGCCCACCAGAAACAGCGCAACCAGCGAAATCGCAAAACTGCGTGAAACGCCAAACAGCACGGTGCACAATCCAAATCCTGCAACACACCAAAGCATTGTGGCGCCGGCTTTTTTCTTCAGCGGATGGTGCGCGATGGCGATGGCCATCACACCGGCGCCAACTCCGGGAGCGCTGCGCAAGATTCCCAGCCCCCATGGACCGGTCTCGAGAATTTCGCGCGCGTAAACTGGAAGCAACGCAACCGCACCTCCCAGGAGTACCGCAAAAAGATCCAGCGAAATTGCGCCAAGAATAAGCTTTTCGCGCCAAATATAACGAAACCCTTCGAAGACGGTGGAGACAGTTGCGGAGGGTTTGTTGCGTTTTTTTTCCTGCGACGGCACACGCAGCATCAGGACAACCGCGATCGCGGCGGCCAGGAGCGAACAGGCATACACCGAAGCTGGCCCGGCCCCATGGCCGAGCACGCGCTCGGAAAACGCGTAGAGCATTCCTCCGACTATTGGGCCCAGAATCGTGGCCGCTTGCCAAAACGTAGAACCCCAGGCCACCGAACTGGCGAAGACTTCCGGCGGGACAAGTTGCGGAAAAATTGCGCGGCTCACCGGCCCATTAAAAGAGCGCACCACTCCGAGCAAAACCAGCACCATGTAAATGGAGATGATGGAGACGTTGCCGCGCAGTGTGATGGCGATCAGCAGTGCGAAGCAGACGGCGAATCCGAAATCGCAGAGGAGCAGAAGGTTCCTGCGGTTGAAACGATCCGCTGCGTGCCCCGAAATAAGGAAAAGCAGGATGCTCGGAAGAAATTGCGCCAGCCCGACCAGGCCAAGGTCGAGGGGACGCTTGGTGATTTCGTAGACTTGCCAGCCGACCGCGACGGCCTGCATTTCCGTTGCGACGACGATAGAGAAGCGCGCGAACTGATAATTGACGAACGCGGGATAGCGGAACGCCGCGCGCGCATCGGATTTCGTTGCGATTGTTTCCGTTTCTTCGTTACTCACCGGCCCGGCCGCTCTTGATGGGTGGCATGTGTTGGGAGGCTATTCGCCGTAAGGCACCCAGACATTCTTGACTTGATAGGCGTGCTGCAAAAACCAGCGGCCCTCGGCTTGCTGCGTGTTGGACCAATCGATGGTGCGGCCTTCGTTGGTCCAGACCTGTTTGACATTTCCGGCCGACAGCGCTTTGGCGGCGGAGCAAAGTGATTGGTCGCCATAGCACCAAATGGCGTCCAGATCGTCGTGTTCGGCAAGAACCTTAAGCAATTCGGAAGATCTTCCGGTAACGAGGTTTATAACCCCGCCGGGTAAGTCGCTGGTTTCAAGTATCTGATAGAGATCGCCCGTGATCAGCGGAAAGGTTTCTGAAGGAACCGCGACGATGGTGTTTCCGGCGGCGACCAGCGGAAGCGCAAGAGAAAAAAATCCCAGGAGCGGCCAATCAAACGGACAGACCACACCGACCGTGCCGACAGGCTCATTCATAGCGATGGAGATATTGCGGAACGGCGGATTGTGAACGGCGCCGTCGAATTTGTCGCACCACGCAGCGTACGAGAACAGCCGTTCGATGCCGAGTTGAACTTCCCGAGCTGCCTGTTTTGCGCCGACGGCCGCGGCCAGGTGTTTTGAGACTTCTTTGGCGCGCTGCGAAAGATTCTCGGCAATATAAAAGAGAATTTGCGCGCGATTGTGGGCTGTTGTTTTGGCCCAGCCTTCGGCTTTGCGGGCGGCTTCGACGGCATTGCGAATGTCTTTGCGATTGCCAAGCGGGGCTTCGCCTAGCAGTTCGCCGTTACGGCCGTGAACGGAAATGCTGTAGCCGGAATCGGGGCGAACTTGTTTGCCGCCGATGTAGAGTTTGACCGTGCGATCGATCGAAGTAATCGGATTGGCGACGTCCGGCGTGGGCAATGCAGAAGATGCCAAGCTAACGTCTGGCGCTACCTGACCTGCGGCAAGAGAGGAAGCGTGCTTGAACCAGGTGGGTTCGAGATATTCAAGCAGGCCTTCGCGGCCGCCTTCGCGGCCGTATCCGCTTTCGCGGTAGCCGCCGAAACCGCAGGCGGCGTCGAAGAGATTTGTGCTGTTGACCCAGACCACGCCGGCTTTGATTTGTGCGGCGGCTTGTAGCGCCACGTTCACACTTTCGCTCCAAACGCTGGCCGCAAGGCCATACACGGTGTTGTTGGCAAGTTGTACTGCCTCTTGCGGTGTGCGGAAGGTCATGGCGGCGAGCACGGGGCCGAAGATTTCCTGCTGCGCGACGATGGAAGTAGGATGGACGTTGCTGAGCAGCGTCGGCTTGTAATAGAGACCGCGCGACGGGAGAACAATGTCAGGCTGCCAGCAAGTGGCACCTTCGGAGATTCCCTGCTTCACGAGGCTGTCGATCCGCTCCAGTTGGACGCGGGCAATGATGGCGCCGATGTCGATTGCTTTGTCGAGGGGCGAGCCAACCCGCAGCGTGCTCATGCGGGCTTGCAGCTTGCGGGTGAGTTTTTCGGCGACGCTTTCCTGAACTAACAGGCGCGAACCTGCGCAGCAAACCTGGCCTTGATTGAACCAGATGCCGTCCACCAATCCCTCCACCGCGGAATCCAAATCGGCGTCTTCAAAAACGATGAAGGGAGACTTGCCGCCGAGTTCGAGTGAAAGTTTTTTTTTGGACTGCGCAGTGGCGCGGCGAATCGCGCGTCCCACTTCCGTGGAGCCAGTGAAAGCGATCTTGTCCACATCGGCATGTTTGACCAGGGCTTCGCCGGTCGAACCGTCGCCGGTGACGATATTCACTACGCCGGCGGGGAGTCCAACTTCGTTGCAGATCTCCGCGAACGCCAGAGCCGTGAGGGGCGTGAACTCCGCGGGCTTGAGAACGACAGTGTTGCCTGTGGCGAGTGCCGGAGCAATTTTCCACGCGAGCATCAGCAGCGGAAAATTCCAGGGAATAATCTGGCCGACTACGCCGCAGGCTTCATAGCCGGGAAATTCCTGCGCCAGCAGTTGGGCCCAGCCAGCATGATGGTAGAAGTGACGGGCAACCAGCGGAATATCAATGTCTCGGCTCTCGCGGATGGGCTTGCCGTTGTCGAGAGTTTCCAGAACGGCAAGGCGGCGCGAGTGTTTTTGCACCTGCCGCGCGAGGGCGTACAGAAATTTGGCGCGCTGATGGCCGGAAAGTTTCTGCCATGCGGGCAGAACGGCGCGAGCGGCTTTTACCGCGGCGTCAACATCAGCGGCACTTCCCTGCGCGACATCGGCGATTTTTTCTCCGGTCGAGGGATCGCTGGTCGCAAAATATTTTTCATCGACCGGCGCTTGAAATTTGCCGGCGATGAAATGTCCGAAGCGCCGCTCGTGAGCGGCGAGCCAGAGGAGGGATTCCTTGGGATCCTCCGGCGCGGGGCCGTATTCCATTGTGGTGAATTTTTCGATGACGCTCATGTAGTCGAATTGTCCATTTGGCTCATGCGAGAGGATGGCGATGGTCCGCAGAATACCGGCCTGTGGCGTGGAACTCGAGTTGGCGCTCGATGTCGGCGAGCATACCGCTGGCGCCGAAGCGGAACAGGTGCGGCTCTAGCCAGTTATTGCCGAGTTCTTCTTTCATTAGCGCCAGCCATTCCAAAGATTGCTTGGCGGTGCGGATGCCACCCGCGGGTTTGAAGCCGACGGCCATGCCGGTTTCTTCCGCGTACTCGCGAATCGCGCGCACCATGACCAGACCGACGGGAACAGTGGCGTTGACGGTCTCTTTGCCGGTGGAAGTTTTAATGAAGTCTGCACCAGCCATCATGGCGACCAGGCTGGCCTTGGCGATATTGCGCAGTGTTAGCAAATCGCCGGTGCCGAGAATGACTTTGAGGTGAGCGGGTCCGCAGGCGTCTTTGAAGGCGACGATTTCGTCATAGAGCTTTTGCCAGTGCGCGCCGAAGACGTGAGCGCGGGTGATGACGACGTCGATTTCCTG
This sequence comes from Candidatus Acidiferrum sp., assembly GCA_035703315.1. GTDB lineage: Bacteria > Acidobacteriota > Terriglobia > Acidiferrales > UBA7541 > Acidiferrum. Next base: position 11,781 of record DASSYL010000272.1, read on the forward strand.
CGCCCCGGTTCCGACGGATTTTTTGATCTCTGCAATGCGCTCTTCGAACGGAGAAAGACCCGCAGGAAAACCCGTGGAGACAGCAGCGACGGGAATGCCGCTGCCCTGCAAGGCCTTAGCGGCGATTTCCACGAACAAGTGATAGACGCAGACGGCACCGACTCTGATTTGCAGATCACGAACGCCGAGTTTGTCGAGCAGTTCCAGCTGCACCGGCTGGCGCGCCTTAGCGCAAAGACGCTTCACGCGTTCATCGGTGTCATCGCCGGAAAGCGTAGTGAGGTCCATGCAAGTGATGGCGCGGAGAAGCCAGGCGATCTGCCAATCCTTTTTTACGGTGCGGCGGGTTACGAGGGTAGCCGCACGGCGTTCCACGGCGGAGGTGTTAACGCGAACCGACTCGATCCAATCGAGGTTGAGAGAAGTGCCGCGATTGGGGTGGAGCGGATGCCCCGCCAGAGTGGCGATGGCGGTCTGGCCGGAAACAGAATGCACCGGCGCGATAGGAGAGCCGTCGCGGTTTACGATTTCGAGGCGAGGAGGATTTTCAGGAGGCGTCATGAAAAACTCCAATAGCACGGAACGAGAAAGGATAACACCAGGGACAAAGCAGAGGCGAGAGCGGGAAGGTGGCGACGGCAGTTCCGTTCCGGGAAGCTCGGTGGGTGTCCCCCCTCCTTTTTATAATTAGCAGGGAAGGAGTTAGTGGATTGGCCGAATACTTCACGAAGAAACATAACATATGTTTAGCATACAGTTAATACCCTTGGATGGACAGCTAGGAGCCGGAATAGAGGAGGAAAGGAGCCCAGTAGAAGGGCTTGCGGTAGTTGCCGGAAGAATGGACAAGGGTGAGCTTCGCGTTGCGGAGGGCGGACGCGGGGTCCTGGCCTGCGCGGAGATTTTTATAGAGTTCATCCATCAGCTGAGGAGTGGAGGCATTGCTGACTTCCCACAGACCGGCGATGACGTTGTGGGCGCCGGCGCTCAGAAAGGCCCAGGAGAGGCCGACCAAGCCTTCGCCCGCGTAGGTTTTGATACCTGCGCCGTTGCAGGCGGAAATGGTGACGAGCTCGGCATTCAAGGGGTGCTGCAGGATGTCTCGAGCATAAAGCTTGTAGGAGTCGCCTTGCGGCGAAAGGATGATGGCGGATTCAAGGGGACGCAGGCGACTCGCTGTGCCGTGCGTGGCAAAGTGCAGGTAAGAAAACCGTTCCGGGTGGCTAGAGAGAACAGCGGCGGGCGTGGCGTTTTTTCCGGTGAGTTCGAGGCGAGCGGCAGGCTCGAAATATTTTTCAAGCAAGCCTATTTCCTTGCCGGCCTGAGGAAGCGGGGGAAAATCGGGGCTAGCCGGTAACGCGTCACCCACCAGAAACAGGTTCGCTTGCCGGGGCTTCGAGCTTCGAGAGGCGCGGCCCAGTAGTGAGAGGGAGTTGGCGGTCCAGAGAGTGACGTCGTCAATCCAATAGTGAGGTTGCGGATCGCCGACGATGAGAGTTTCGAAGTTGAGAGAGTTCAAGCTGCCATCGGGAAGGATGATGACGCGGGAATTTCTCGGGATTAATTTTTCGGCGGGCTGGACGAGCAGCGAGTAGAGTTTTTGGCCTTCGGCATTTTTTGCTTCCAGGGGATCTTGCGGGCCGGTAAAACTCTCGCGATAGGACTTGCCGAGGGCGTCGATTTCCTGATTAGAGGGAAGCGCAATGAGCGAAGTCTTATTGGGCGCGATGACCCACAGCCAGGAGCGCTCCCGGCCGAGCCAGTAGAACAGCAGGGTAGCATTCAGACGGCGAGCGGTGGATTGTGGATCGAACGAGTTCCTTGACTTCGATTGGGAAGCATTGGAAGCAGGGAGAGCTTGTTCAAGCGTCTGGGAACGGCTGAGGTCGGCTACTTTCAAGGCGTCGAGCGGGCGGTGCCGGTCGATCAGAGTCCCGATGTACGCATCGTAAAACTCGATGGCGCTGGAAAGAAATGAGACGCGGAGTTCATTGCTGTGAATGGAATCGCGGGCGGCCTGTACAGACCGAATAGCGAAATTGAATTCCTGCTCCGCCTGGGACGCAAGATTTTGCGCAGTGTAGACTTCGGCTAGGCGAGTATGGGCTTCCCACTTCAGGCGGGTTTCCGTTTTCGGATCGGCGAGAACCCGTTCGAAAGCGGCTTTTGCGCCTGGATAATCACCCTTTCGAGCGGCAATGCGCCCAGCGAGCAGTTGCGAATAGGTGCTTGCCGATATGTTGTGAGTCGAATCAGCGATTTCGGCAGCACGCTTGTTGAGGATTTCGGCATCGTCTTGCCGATCCATCGACAAGGCGTTCCTGGCTAAAACTTGCAAGCAAGTGACGAGGGTATTCTTGTCGTCGTGTGTTTCGGCGAGAGCGAGCGCTCTCCGGCCGGTTGCTTCGGCCTCCGCGAACCGATGTTGCAAACCCTCCACATCCGCTAGGGCAATGAGCCAGTAAGTCTGGTCTTCCGGCAATCCCGCTTGAGCCGCTTTTTGCTCGGCCATTGCCAGGTCGGCCGCGGCGCTTTCGAAATCTCCAATGACCCAATGACTCCAGCCGAGATTGCCGAGGGATTTGGACTCCTGGCCAATGGCGCCTAATGCGCGCGAGTGCTCCAGCGCAGCGCGAAAACGGTCGATGGC
>DASSYL010000338.1:0-3737 GCA_035703315.1 Candidatus Acidiferrum sp.
GGTGCGTGGGTGCAGTTGTCGGACGCCGCAAAGTCGCTGCTGGCCACAACGCCCGATATCGTTAGAGACGCCGTACCAACATTGGTGACGGTGATAGTCTGTGGGGCGCTGGTCGTTCCAATGGACTGTGCCGTGAAGGTGAGACTCGACGCGGACAACTGCACTGTGGAAGTGCTACCGGTCAATGCCACCACGTGCGTCGTTGGATTGCCGTTCTCGGTATCGGCAATGTTCAAATTCGCTTTGCGTAAGCCAACCGCGGTAGGCGCAAACGTCACGTTAAAGGTGCACTGAGTCCCGGAAGGAACCGTTGCGCCGCAATTCGTAGTCTGGGCGAAATCGCCGGGATTCGCACCACTCAAGGTAATGGAACTGATGGCTACGGAACTGTCGCCCGTCGTAAGAGTGACTGTTTGAGGCTGGCTGCTGGCGCCCACATTCAAGGACTGGAAAACCAACCCATTCGGGTTGAGGATGATGCCATTAAGGATGCTGACCTTGGAAACGAACGCATCGCAGTTGCCACCGGAGCTGGCCTGCTCGGGATTGGTGAGCGGAAAATCCAAGGAGCAAGTCTGGCCAGCGACGTACGCTGAGCCGTCTGAATCTACGGCAATTCCGTTTCCGCTTTCTGTGTTGGAACCGCCCAGGAAAGTTGAATAAACCGTGTTCGCGCCGGACGGATCTATCTTCGTGACGAACGCATCGGCGTTGCCGCCGCCGTATTCCGGCTGAAACACAGCGCCGACGACGGGAAAGTTAGATGACACCGTCGAACCGGTGACGTAGGCATTGCCGTTGGAATCAACCGCCACGCCTGCCGCAGTATCGGCCAGCGAACCCCCTAGATAGGTGAAGTAAAGCAGGGAGGCCGCGCCGCTTAGCGAGGGATTGAATTTTGCAACGAACGCGTCACCGTTGCCGCCGTAAGGCCGCAGCGAAGTCAGCGTACTGCTGCTACTCTGCCCGGCGACATACGCATTGCCGCTCGAGTCCACGGCGATACCGTTTCCCTGATCAAGGCCGTTACCCCCGAGCAAGGTCGAATACACAAATGGTCCGCCGGTCGTATTGATTTTCGTGAAAAAAGCGTCGCCATTGGAGCCGTTCCCCAGTTGGTACGCGCTTCCGGTAGTGGGATAGTTGACCGAATATGTCAGACCGGTTACATACGCATTCCTGTTGTTGTCGACGGCTACTCCCTTTGCGCCGTCTTCATCCGCGCCACCAAGATACGTGCAATAGACGACGGAATTCCCGCTGGCACTGATCACAATTAGAAAGCCATCGAACTGACCGCCGCCAAACAACGGCTGCGCGGCGTTGCCCGTAATTGGGAAAGGCGGAGGAGGCGGCGTCGATCCCGTCACGATCGGCGTAAAGTTATCCGTCACTTCTCCGGTGATGTAAGCAATCTGGTTGGCGTCCACTGCGATCGACCGGGCTCGAACGATCTCGAAGTAGCCGATAAAGCTTGAATAAAGGAGCGCGGAACCGGCGGGATTGAGTTTCACGACAAAGCCATTGGAAACGATGAGGTGGCCTGGATTAAGGGAAGCACCGCACTGGCCGTCGCCACCACATTCTGGGTTGACCGTCGGTATGGTGTCGGATACTGGAAAGTGCGGGGATTGCGTGGTGCCCGTCACATAAGCATCGCCAAACGTATCCACGGCGATTCCGGTCGCCTCGTCTTCGTTCTCTCCACCCAGATACGTCGCATAAAGCACTGTGGAACCATCAGAACTGAGCTTCGCAACGAAGGCGTCACGCGAAAAATCGTCGGGCCCGCCGTGATTGGGCTGCAGAGGATGAGCCGTAGGAAAATCCGTGGAGAATGTTCCGCCGGCGACGAACGCGGTCTTGTCCTGCGCGACCGCAATGGCATTCGCCCCGTCGATGTTGCTGCCGCCCAGGTAAGTGGAATACTCGAGAATCGGATCGATGATCAGTTCGCGGCGCACATCGTACTTGCCGACATGAAGTCCGACGCGGTTCGCGCCCCGCAACACGTAGTCCGCCGCTACCATCTGGCGGTTTCCGTTCGCGTCCTGCTGATAGGCCAGCGGCCGCTGCATCCGGACTTCCCCGGCGGGAGTGACAATGACCAGATCTCCCGAAGCATCCACCTTCACGGATTGCGCGCCGCTTAGCGCGAGCGCGATGGCGCGTGGGTTCGCACCCGGGGCCACGATGAAGTCATATTCCAGCTGCTTTTGGTTGCCGTAATAAACGACGTCGATCCCGGAGTACACGCCGCGCTGCGTCACTCGGGCGAAAGTCGGAATGCCGGTAAGCCAACCTTTTGCATCGTTTCCGCGAAAGTAGTTCACTTTGCCGACGAGCTTTTCCGAGGCGTCCATGGGCCTGGTCGGTTTGGCATTCTGAAAGCTGAGCCGGAGGGCGGATCCCGGTACCGTTCTGGAATCGGCCGAAGAAGTTGACGTATCGGCCTTCAGGAGAAACACCGTTTCGGCGGAGGTTAGGAAAAGCGTATAACCATCAGCACGGGCGAGGAATTTGACCTGCCCGTCGGATTGACCGACGTTGGGCTCAAATGCCAGTCGCGCCTTGCCGTATTTCCCGTCCGCTACCGCGGTGGTCGGAGCTGAAAACAGCGGCACCGCAACGACGCACAGAGTCAACGCAACAACAAAGCCCGCGATACAGGTGGCCTTCGTCCGGCGCAGTTGCCGGGAGGCCGCAATGCCAGAGTTGCCCTGGATTTTCATAGTCCGCCCTTGGGTCCTGATCGACCGCAGTCAATTCTTACGTTTGGGACGTGGTACCACACCGATACTTATCGAGGGGTAAGCACGGGCACTGCCAATCCTTCCTGGTTACGTAAGTTCATGAGAACGCAAGCAGTTCGGTACTTATCTGAGGATAGGCGTACTCGAATGGTGACTTTACGTTGGCCTAGAAGTGGAGGAATAGTGACGTCTATCGGGAATATTCGAAGGAATTAAATTGGCCGCAATTCCTGCAGAGAACCCTGCTATCGGTCGTGGCATTGCTCATGAAAGTTCGCTGAAATTTTGCTGAAATTTAAGCACGCGCGCCACCGCGGCCTTCCGTGGGCTTTCGGCGCCTTGCTGTCCACAAAACGCGATTCGCGGAAGGACGGCGTTCCGTTATATACTCTGCCCACCTGGACGGTGAGAACCTCTATGGGCGCAGACAATTCCCCGAAAGTCTGGATTCCGATTTGTTGTGGCCGCGTTATGCGCTTCAACCGGTTTTTGAAAGCCGACGGCGATGCGTTCGGCTCCATGGTGTGCACCGTCTGCAACAAGAACATCATTCTGGAGCAGGAAGCGACGCCGGCTGAAGGCGCCTATGGCGAAGGCACGCGCATGCTGACGGTGGTAGGCACACCGAAACCGCCAAAAACCGACCGGCGCAACGCCAGCGACGCACTGAGCGGCCCGGGCTCCGAGGATCAAACACTTTAAGGTTTGGCTTTCTGAGAGTGCTGCGAAGCGATGATCGGCCAGACCATCTCGCACTACCGAATTATTGAAAAGCTGGGTGCCGGCGGGATGGGTGTGGTTTATAAGGCCCACGACCTGCGGCTGGAACGCCCGGTTGCTCTGAAATTTCTTCCTGACGACCTCACTCACAATCCGCAAGCGCTCGAACGATTTCGCCGCGAAGCTCTGGCCACTTCCGCGCTGAACCACGCCAACATCTGCACCGTACACGATATCGGCGAGCAGGACGGCCGCCCGTTTCTG
>DASSYL010000340.1:0-3522 GCA_035703315.1 Candidatus Acidiferrum sp.
GTAATTCGCGTAACTGGTGAGAGAGCGTACGGTGCGTGATACCCGCGATGCCGCGCTTTAGCTCGGAAAAGCGTTTGCTGTCTTGAAAAAGTTGCTCTAGGACCAAGTATCTCACGATATACAACCAATCAAAAATGTGCCAGCTATTCTCATGTGCGGTGATTGCGATTTAAAGCATTGGGAGGCGTGCCGAGCTAAATTCGGGATTGAGCTTCGAGTTATCGAGCGCGCCAAATCTCTCGTCGTCATTCCTGCAGGAATAGCTGTTTGAGCTGATCGAGGTCCGATGCCGAAACGTCGGATACGGCGCAAATAGTGAATCCATCCTTGTTCCATGCAGTCCAGTGGTATCCCTGCTCTACGCCGGAGCCGTTCCAGGAAGCGTTTGGCTCGGACTTTTCCACAAAAACATTAATGAAGTGCTTCCGGCGGCCATAGACAAGGGCAGCGACAGTCCGTCCTTCAATTACGTCGAGTCGGCCGCCCACAAGAGGGAAATCGTGGGCGGCAAAATCGCGAACTGGCGGAGCGAAATCAAGTTTGCCATCGAACCACGGTTTCACGGTGTGTTGATCGGTGGACTGTACGTCCACCAAATGGCCAGGCTGCAGCGAGCGAAGATGCGCGTCCACGGCGGCGATCACGGTCGCTTCGCGATAGGTACGCTGATTGCCGATCGTTAGTTGCCGCCAACCGAGGAAAGCGGCGAAGACGATTGCCGCGGCAATAGGAAGCCAACGCCAGGAGATCAGACCGGCAGATTTGTTCTTGCCAGGGCCGGGGAGGCTTTCCTCAATACGCAGTTTCAATCCGGCGGGTGCGCGCGAGTAAAGCCGGGATTGCTGCAAACCCTGGCGAAGTTTTTCTTCCTCACTTAACGCTGCGGCGCAAACTGGACAGCTGCGCAGATGATGGTTGAAATCCGCGGAACCGGCGGCGTCGAGTTCGCCATCGAGGTAAGCGTGCAGACGCGTTTGCGCTATCTCACAGCTCAAGGCGAGCCTCCTTCGGCGCCGGCTTGGTGAGCAGGACGCGCAGTTGTTGCCGCGCGCGAGCCAACGCCGACATGATCGTGCCCATCGGCCGCGAAGTAATCGCCGCAATTTCCTTGTACGAACAACCCTCCAATTCGCGCAAGACCAAGATCTCGCGGAAGTGCGGCGAGAGCTGTTCGAGCGCGCGAGTCAGTTGTTCGCGGTCGTTAACGGAAATCGCCAGCGTTTCCGGCGTATCCTTCTCGCGCGGAACCGATGCGTCGTCGAGTTCGTCCACGTCCACCCAATTGCGATTCTTCTGCAGCCAGGTGTAACAACAGTTGCGCACAATCTGCAGCAGCCACGCGCGCACATCGCCGGAATGAAATGTGTTGAAAAACCGATACGCGCGCAGCATAGCATCCTGCGTTACGTCTTCAGCTTCGCTGCGGCCTGCAAGCAGCCAGCGCGCCAAGTTATAGGCTGCGTCGAGATGCGGCATCACGATTGCCTCAAAGCGGTTGCGATCATCCTGACTCAACACATCCGTAGATACGTCCGGCGGCACGCCAGCCTCTTTCAGGCTCCAAGAGAGATAACCGTGGGATGTTCGATTTTATTCCCGCTAGGTGGTTTTTTTCCAAAAATAAAATCAATCGAGCGCCGGAATAAAGGCGCAGCCCGGCGGGTCTTGCATATTGAAACACATCAATGCAGACGAACTGCAAGGAGTTGAGGATGACCCGAGGAAAAGGCGAAATCGTATTCGATCATAATCACGACGGCGTGGACCGGCGCGGATTTCTGAAGTGCATGGCGTGGGCCGGCACCGGGGCCTTTTGCGTGATGAAGGGCGGCGTGCTGAATTCTTACAGCCTGAGCCGCATCGCCGACCTTGCTCCAGCTCAAATGAAAGGTGAGTTGAGCTTTGCGCAGATCAGCGACAGCCACATGGGATTCAACAAGCCGGCCAACACTGATGTAGCCGGCACCTTGAAGGCGGCTGTGGACAAGATCAATGCGCTGCCGACTGCGCCGGAATTTCTGCTGCACACCGGCGACATCAGCCATCTGGCAAAGCCGGAAGAGTTTGACAATGTCGAACAGATCCTGCGCAGCGCCAAATCGAAAGACGTCTTTTACGTTCCCGGCGAACACGACGTGATCGGCGACGACGGAAAAGGCTACTTGGAGCGCTACGGAAAAAGGTCCAAGGGCTCTGGCTGGTACAGCTTCGACAAAAAGGGCGTGCATTTCGTCGGGCTGGTAAACGTGATGAATCTGAAAGCCGGGGGACTGGGTTCGTTGGGCACGGATCAACTGGAATGGCTCGAAGACGACGTGAAGCCGCTTTCGGCAAGCACGCCAATCGTCGTGTTCGCGCATATTCCGCTGTGGTCCGTGTATCCGGAGTGGGGCTGGGGTACCGAGGACAGCGCGCAGGCTCTTGGTTACTTGAAGAAATTCGGTTCGGTGACGGTGCTGAATGGCCACATCCACCAGACCATGCAAAAAGTCGAAGGCAATGTGACGTTCCACACCGCGGCTTCGACGGCGTTTCCGCAACCCGAACCCGGCAAAGCCGAATCGCCGGGGCCAATGAAAGTTCCAGCCGAGCAGTTGCGCAGTTTGCTGGGGATTACCGATGTGAACGTGGAGCAAGGCAAAGAAGCGCTGGCGATCGTTGATTCGAAGTTGGGGTGAGCTGCAAGAAAACCAGATTTCGCAAAGAGCTGGGATTTGAGTCAAACAAAAGGAGAATTCAATGAATCTGAAACATCGGTATTTGGCGACGGTTGTGTTGCTGGCGGCGGGTGGGACGGCGATGACTTCCGCGACATCTCTCTTTTCTCGGAGGGGGCCAGGTGGCGACGCGAAAAGCGAAGTAAAAATAGATAACTTCACGTTCGCTCCCGGCGAGATTACGGTTGCGAAAGGTACGACCGTGAACTGGGTCAATCGCGACGACATTCCCCACACAGTGGTGAGTGATGATAAAACTACCTTCAAGTCCAAGCCGCTGGACACCGACGACAAGTTTTCCTACACGTTCAGCAAAGAGGGCACCTACACTTATTTCTGCTCGATTCATCCGAAGATGACGGCGAAGGTCGTCGTCAAGTGACTGTCTTGCTGGTGAACCCGTTCGATTTGCGCACGGCGCTGCTCGCGCGGCACGCACAGCATGTCGTGCTGATTCATTTTCCTATCGCGCTGTACTTGGCGGGAGTCCTTCTGGATCTGGCCGGATGGTGGTTCGACCGCGAGAAATTTGGCCATGCGGCTTATTACAATTTCTCGCTTGCCGCGGTTTTTGCTCTGCCAACCGTAGCGACCGGTCTCCTTGCGTGGCAGTGGCAGCTGGAAGGCCAGAAGTTGAAGGGCACTCTGCTGGAACACCTGTTGGCGGGGCTGGCGGCGGCCGCGGCGATTTGTCTAACCTGGGCCGTTTACTATCGAGCGCGTCGCAGGAACAGTGCCTTGCCACCGCGCCGGTTCTTGCTGGAGGCCGTAGGCGTGCTCGCCGTGACCCTTGCCGGCCACTTGG
>DASSYL010000432.1:0-2012 GCA_035703315.1 Candidatus Acidiferrum sp.
AAAGGGATCGAGCGCGATATTTTGTAACGTTACTTTGCCGCTGAGCGGATAGGGCTCGCTCAAACCGAGCGTGTAGCCGCCGGAAATTCCGCCGTTGCTCATCGCGGAATGCAAATCGAGCTTGGCGATTTTTCCGTCAGAGTGCAGTTCTCCATCGAAGCTGCCAATCACTTCCTGGCCGACGCGAAAATCCACCACGCGCATGGTGCCGTCGCCAATTGGCGCGTGGTAGGGTCCCGAAGCTTTCAAGTGAAAGGAGATCTGGCCGGAAATCGGCAAGCGGTCGGACTGAATTTTTTCGATGTTGCGCAGCGGCAGGGCGGCGCCGACGAGTTCCGCGGAAACATCTTTTGTTGCGAAGTGATAGCCGACGCTGCCGGTGATAATGCCTGCCCCGCCCGTCTCTTTTCCAGGCGCGAAGACGCGCAGCTCGGCATTGCTGATACGCGCTTCGCCGGGTTGAACGTTCAGCTGCCCGCGCAAGCGGTTAAATTCAAAACCGTAGATTTTTCCATCGGCAAAATCGAAAAGGCCGGTGATAGCCGGCTCCTGGCGCGTGCCGCGGCCGTGAAACTGTCCGGTAAGTGTCCCCTCGACGGGATATTTTTCGCCGACCAGCGCGAGCATGCTGGCCACAGGAATTTTTTCCACGCTGGCTTCGGCTGTCCATTCGTTCTCGGGGCGGAAACCCCACTTGTCGAGATCCAGGCTGCCCTGGAAGTCGGCTCGCATCGCGCCGTATTGCATGTGCCCGCGCGCGACGGAAAGCTCCGAAGGCGAATACGTGATATCGCCTTCAACGGAGTCGGCGTGGAATTTTCCGTAACTGAGACGCTCGCCGCGTGCGTGCCCGGTGAACGTGGGGCCGCCAAGCGGGCCGGTCATTTTCCCATCCCAATTGGCGGCGCCGTGAATGCGCGGAACGATTTCTTCCGGCGTGCCGGGAACGACCTCTTCGATGGATTGGATCAAATCGTTGAAGGCTTCGAGGGCATCGGCGCGCACGTGGAGTTCGAGGATGGAGTCGCTGTGACCGAGCGTCCCACTGGCCTGAATCCTGCTCTGCGGAGTTTCAAACAGCGCGGATTCGAGCGTCAGAATCTGCGGATCTTGTTTGTAGGTGAATTTCCAGTTTGCGGTGACCGGAATGTGGCCCGAAGCCACTTCATCCGGGGCCGTCCAGTCGGTTTGTCCGGAAACTTGAAAATGCTCGAAGGCGCCTTTCCATGTTTCCACGGTATCGGCGGCGAGAACCGAGTCCCAGTGAAGACGGTCAATCGGGAAACCGTTGTGTTCAACGGCAGGAAGAATCTGCGCGATGCGCATTCCCTCGACGCGAGTCTGCGCGCGGAATTCGAGGCCCGGCAGCTTCATGGTGACGCGGCCCTTGACGGAACCGCCAAAGGCGTAAGCGGCAAAGTTGGCGATGTCGAGACCGTTTTTGTCGAACTTGTAGTCGCCGGTGCTGCGCAAGCCGCCTTGATGAAGAATGTCGTAGCTGAGGAGAATTTCGGACGCGTTGTAGTTGCCAGCGCCTTTCATTTCGCCGGCAGCGAAGGTGCCTTCGCCGCGCAGGTCGACTTTGCCGGCGGGAGTGAGCGGCGCACGAAACGTTTTGCGGAAATCCGTGAGGTTCACCCAGGCGCGGTAGCGGTATTTCCATTGCGGCGCCGAGAAATCGGACATTTCGGCTTGTAGATCAAAGCGCGACGTGCCTACGCCGAACTGACCTTGTTCGATGGTGAGTCCGTTGCGCCAGAAGGTGAACTTCGTGGAGGCGCTCAGTCGAACCGGCAAGAAACGCTTGCTGGTGAAGACGGCGTTTTTCCATTGCAGGTGGCCCGTGTACAGCGGATGGTCCATGCTCCCACCGGCGTCGAAATTCAGTTGCAAGTCGTTGCCCTCGAGTGCCAGCGGCGTCTTGACGTCGTTATAGAGCACCCAACCGTCGGTCAGCTCGAAGCGGCGAATCCGCAAATCGAGAAGCGTTTCGCGCAGCGGCTTCGAAGTTG
>DASSYL010000469.1:0-3023 GCA_035703315.1 Candidatus Acidiferrum sp.
TGCAGTCTTCCCCCGCGGCAACTTGAGGATCGATCAGAACGGTTTCCGGCAACTGGATGGTCACGCCCGCGGTCATTAACTCTTCGCGTTTGCGTTCGCGAAAAATGCGGTCCACTTCGGCGAGGTCAGCGCGAGTGTTGCAACCGAGGACTTCTCGAGAATCCGCGGCGATTTGCGCTAAAACGGTTTCTCCGCCGGACGCCAGCACTGCGATCGCGTCGGTGAGATAGATTTCGCGGTGTTTGTTGTTGGGCTTGACCTTCGCCAATGCCGGCCACAATTTCGCCAGCGTGAAGCAGTAGATGCTGGAGTTAATCTCGTTCAGTTCGCGCTGCTCGGTTGTGAGCTGCGAATCTTCCACGATCGCACCGACCTGCGTCTCCGATTTGCGGACCACGCGGCCATAGCCGCTCGGATCAGCCAATACCGCGGAGAGAATTGTCGCCGCGGCATTGCCGGAACGGTGCGTGACCAGCAAGGCTTTCAAGGTTTCCGCTCGAATCAGCGGTGCGTCGCCGGGCAGGACCACAGCAATTTTGGCGTTCCCGAGCGCGCGTTTCGCGACCTGCATCGCGTGGCCAGTGCCGTTTTGCGGCTGCTGGCCAACCGTGACCACGTCATACGGCTCAAGCGCCGCAGCGACTTCTTCCGCCTGATGTCCGACAATTGCGACAATCCTCTTTGCCTTCAGGGGTGTGCAGGCGAGCACCACCTGCTCCACCAGAGAGCGGCCGCCTGCGGGATGGAGAACTTTCGCAAGCGAAGATTTCAGCCGTGTTCCCTTGCCGGCGGCCAAGATCACTAACACCACGTCTTTATTCGGCATAGTCCGGCTATTCTCTCCCGCTCTTGCTGCTTTGACAATCGAACGATGGACGGGAAGCGAAAATTCCATTAGAGTCTCGGCACGAAATTCCACTTTTTGCCTGATGAAGGGACTCTGGAGAGACGGCCCTGAAAACTTGTACTAATTGCAGGGGAAATCTAGCCGACTTCGTGGAAATGTGCCCTTACTGCGGCGTGGCACAGCCCGTACCGCAGGCGGGATTGCCAGAGGGCGGCTGGCAAGCGCCGCAAAACAGCAACAAAGCCATCGCCAGCCTGGTTTGCGGCGTGTTGTTCATGTGCGCGCCCGCGTCCATCGCGGCCATCATTCTTGGGCACTTGGCTTTGCTGGATATCAAGCGCACGGCAGGGCGAATGGCAGGGAAAGGCATGGCCATCGCCGGCCTTACGCTCGGCTATGTGGGCCTCACACTGACCACGGTTTACATCGCATTCGTGGTTTTCATGGTTCGCAACACGTTCAGCCGCAATATTCCGATGAATGAAAATACGGCCATCGACACCATGCGCACTTACGGCACAGCGTTGAAGGCTTATGCGGCGAAATGCCCCGCTCAAGGCTATCCCGCGACGCTCACACCGCTCGGACCCGGCAGCGGGGATTGTAACCACGCCAACCTGATTTCCGATCCACGGCTGGTCGCAGCGGCGCCAGTTCGAAAGGGATACATGTACGAATACCGCCCGAGCGTGGATGGCACCGATCGCGTCACGTTCTTCGCGCTGATTGCCCGCCCAATCGTGCCCGGCAGCACCGGAAGGAGATTTTTCTATCTAGATGAAGCGGGAGTGATTCGCGAAGCTTCCTCACAAAATGTCGGGCCGAACAGTCCGGCTCTGGGCACTCCTTCCGCGGTACCCGACGACCCGGATGACGATGAGCCGGATAATCCGGCAGAGCAAAACAAGCCGTGACCAACGAACAGGACGACGAAAGGAGCAGCCTTGAAACAGTGCCCCAGTTGCAGCGGTAACGTGGCGGATTTCGTGGCGGTGTGTCCTTATTGCGGAGCGGCCGTAGCGGTGGCCGAGGTACCACAATTCGCTGGTCAGCCCGCATTTAGTGGCCCTCCGCAGAACAGCGGGAAGGCGCTGGCCAGTCTGATTTGTGGCGTTGTGTTTTTCTTCTGGCCACTTTCAGCGGTCGCCGCGATAGTTCTCGGGCATCTGGCGCTTTCCGACATCAAAAGTAGCGCCGGGCGTTTGGCGGGCCGAGGCCTAGCCATCGGCGGCCTGGTGACGGGTTACATCGGAGTCTTGATCATTCCGCTTCTAATTATCTCGGCAATCGCGATACCCAGTCTGTTGCGAGCCAGAATGGCGGCGAACGAGGCGTCGGCTGTCGGCAGCTTGCGCACCTACAACACGGCCATGATTACTTACGCAGTGCAGTGCCCGAATCAGGGATACCCTACCTCGCTGACGTTTCTGGGACCCGGCGCGACGGGAGCGGACAAATGTACACGGGCCAATCTCGTTGATTCCCTTATGGGAACCGAGATGCCGGTAAAAAACGGCTATCGCTTCTTCTACGCTGCAGAAAGTTACGACGCCAGCGGCCACGTAGTGAAGTATGCGCTGGCCGCCAATCCGGTGACTACGGGCACGACAGGGATGCGTCACTTTTTCACCGATGAATCGGGAGTGATTCGCTTCAGCCGGCGCAGCGGCGCGGATGTACACAGCGAACCTGTGCAGTAGGTCTTATGCGGATCAATCGGCGGCCGGGGCTTCCGCCACAGCTAGAGCTTCGAGAGAACGATCATCCTCGGTAGTAATTATCCGGCTGGAAGTATCAGAAAGGACGCGGCTGACCAGCTGGGTGTGCAGCGCGTGACCGGCCTTGTATGCTTCTACCCGGCCGAGCAGCGGCAAGCCGACAAGAGCGAGGTCGCCGATCAGGTCAAGCGCCTTGTGCCGGCCAAATTCGTCAGGAAAGCGTAGAGGGCCGTTCAATACACCGTGGTCGGTAAGAACGATGGCGTTTTCTAAAGAGCCGCCGCGGATCAGTCCCATGGAGCGCAGTGGCTCGATGTCCCGTTCAAAGCAGAAGGTACGAGCGCGAGCGAGCAAGCTGCGGAACGACTCCGGCTGCACCGTCATTTCGATTTGCTGCGGCCCAACGAGCGGGTGCGGAAAGTCCACATAGCATTGCACGTGAAATTCTTCGGCGGGAT
>DASSYL010000075.1:0-7564 GCA_035703315.1 Candidatus Acidiferrum sp.
GTTGCCAGGTTGGCTAGATCTTCCTTCCACTTCAGCCGATAGGGAACTTGAAAACTGGCAATTAGCACGCAGAAATGCCCCGCACCGGCGACCCACAGCGCCAAGCTCAACCACTGTTCGATATTCCCTGGCATAAAAACCTATCCTTTCATCCCGCAACCGCACCCAGGAAAGGAACCATAACTCGCATGACAAACCACGGATGAAACAACGCGTAGACCGGTCCCACGCTTAGCAGAGCCGTCCACGCCCATCCTCTCGCGCCCTGGCCCAGGCCGAATCGCTTCCCTACTTCTGATCGCTCGAAAAGAACTCCAAATCCCTGCACCAGAAAGTAGGCCGTTGGGAGTCCGTAGCCCGCGCGAGCCGGAACAGAGATTACTAAGTCATGCAGCAACCCCGATGCGAGAAAGGCACCAAGTGTTCCGACTGCAGTCCCGAGGCGTCTCTGTAGCGGCTGAAACACCCAGGCGTGGGAGAGCTTCCGAAAGCCCAGGTTCCACCGCTTGCCCCACAATTCGGTGAGCGACCGCGACGCGAACGGCCGCTGCATGATGGGTTTCACAGGAAGTCCGGTTCGCTGCCAACCCAGCGCAACCAAATGACATGTCCCGAAGTGAAGAACCAACACCAGCCCCACCATCCCCGTCCAGCCACCGAGGACAGGATGTCCGGCGGAAATGGTCCTCGCGCCGGCGCAAACGAGCGCAACTCCAGTGAGCGTCTTTGCAATCCCCGCGAACCATTCTTTCGCCGCAATAACCCGCTTCGGGGCTGGGGCAGCGAGGAAGGCTTCCGCGTCCATCCCGGCCCAGAGAAGCAGATAGGCCACGCTGCGCTTCCAGTTTCCTGCGCCGTCACTCGCGGACTTCGTCTGCCACCACGTCTGCCACTTGCATCCCGCAAAGATGGCCGCCGCAAGCAGCCACATGAAAACCCAAGGGACGAGCTTTGCCCGCAGCGCCCCCACTATCAGGGGGAGCAGTATCAGCGGTGCCCAGGCGATCGACTGCCTTCGCTGACCACCGTGGTGCGCAAACACCTCTGGCTCCAGCGTGACTTCGCTGACAGTTGGCTCCCTCGATTCTTCGCTCGGATACGCCAGCACGAACGCCGGCGTCTGATTTTGGCCTTGTCTCACTGAGCGTTGCATTGCATCGCCCCGCACTTCCGCCGCGCTGCAACCCAGCCATACGCCGCGTGCATCATTTCTGTCGCTCCAGGGACATGCGAAACCCAGACCAGTGGCCGGGCCCACCAGATCTCATGCGCGACGGACAGGACGGCATTCGCTCCGCCAAGGTGAGATCCGTCGCTTTTGAGAAAGCGCAATTCTTTCAGCAGTTCGCGGCGAGACATGGCGAGCAGTGCGCCGACGCGCGGATCCTGCAGAGGAGCTACGCCTAAACCGCGGCGACGGAGAATGGGCGCTACCCAACGCGCGATGCGCGTGCAGAAGCTGCAGTCGGCGTCGAAGAAAAGCCAGCCGCGAGCGCTGCGTTCTTTTCTGTCGGTGAATTCATCTGCGAGAGTGATCATGGTGTCTCTTTTTGCGATTCTGGTAGCTGAATCATTCCGCACGTTGCAGCGATCTTGCCCGCACAAACTGAACTCTCCTGCTAGCAAAACCATTAAAACCTCATCAGCCGGCGCGTTTGCCGAGCAGCGTGACGACTTTGCCGCGTAGTTTGACGACACCTTTGAGCGCAGGCATGGGCATACGAACGATTTCTTCGAAGAGACCGCTCATGGCGGTGAGGAACTCCAGCATCGCTTCCAAGCGTTCGGTGGTTTGGGCGTTTTCGTGGGGATCGGACTTGGCTTCCTTGACACATTCGGCAAGGACGCGCAGGGTTGGGTCAATCTCGCGTTTTTTGCGTTCTTCGGCCACGATGCGGAAGATTTCCCAGACATCTTTGAGCGTTTCGAAATGGTCGCGACGGTCGCCGAGAACA
Source organism: Candidatus Acidiferrum sp. (assembly GCA_035703315.1). Lineage (GTDB taxonomy): Bacteria > Acidobacteriota > Terriglobia > Acidiferrales > UBA7541 > Acidiferrum. Next base: position 1,956 of record DASSYL010000075.1, read on the forward strand.
TGGACCACGCGAACGATTCCCCAACCCTGCAATTCGCGCAAGCTGGTGCTGACGTTAGAACGCGCTACGGAAAGAGTGGCGGAAATTTCGTCGGCCGGAAGTGGCTTGGCGGCCAGGTAGAGCAAGGCATGCACCTGCGCCACAGTGCGATTGATGCCCCATTTGGTGCCCATCTCGCCCCAATGCAGGATGAATTTCTCCTCCACCGGTGCCAGCCCTGGTTTTCGGGTATCGCTCATAATGGCTATCACTCCTACGGTCTCATCTGTCATTTCTGTCTGTACAGACTATACAGTTGTATCGATTGGTTGTCAAGTGCAGTTCGTACCGATTCGCCGGGTGACTCATCCGACTGCACTCTGCCGTGGCCGTCGAAACATCCGGGAACTTAAGGGCGGGGTGAGGCGTCAAAGGAATATCTGGCGCCCAGGCCGAACTCCGTCCCGACCAAGCGAGGGCCGTTGCTCGAAGCGAGAGGACTTCGCAAATTCTACGGATCGAGCCTGGCGGTCCGGGACGTCAGCTTTTCGCTGCAGCCGGGACAGGTGCTGGGTTATCTAGGCCCAAACGGCGCGGGCAAAAGTACAACTGTAAAGATGCTGATCGGCCTGCTGGAACCGTCCGGCGTCCAGGTTCTGTGCGAAGGCCAAGATATCCGCAAAGATCTGGCCGGGTACCGCAAGCGGCTCGGTTATGTGCCGGAGGAAGCCAATCTTTATCCCTACCTGAGTGGCAAGGAATATCTGGACCTGGTGGCGACGTTGCGCGGCATGCCCAACCCACGCAAGAAAAAAGCCATCGCTTCCCTTTTGCGCCTGTTCTCGCTGTGGCCGCACCGGCATGTGACGATGGGCTCGTACTCTAAGGGCATGCGGCAGCGCATCCTGTTGATCGCGGCGCTGATGGACAATCCGGACATTCTTATCCTGGACGAGCCACTTTCCGGGCTGGACGTCACGTCAACTCTGATTATTCGGAACCTCATCCAGTCATTGAGCGCTCGCGGCAAATCCATTTTTTACTGTTCGCACATTCTGGAGGTGGTGGAAAAGGTCTGCTCGCATCTGATCATTCTGCGAAAAGGACAAGTGATTGCGCACGGAACCACGGGCGAAGTGCGGGAAGAGATCGGCAAGTCTTCTCTGGAAGGAGTGTTTCTGCAGCTCGTGGCGGAGGGAGATGTGGCCAAGGTCGCCGAAGAAATTGCAGATGTAGTGAGTTCGCCGTGACGGCGGGTTGGCGATGGAAGCGAGCGGCAAGAAGGCGCTGGTCGAGGATTGTGCGCACGCCGTTCGGGCGGCTGACGCAACTGTTTGCTGGTCGCATGTTGAATGGGCGAGACGAATCCAATTCAGGCGATTTGGATCTTGGCGTAGGCGTGATGGTGAGTTTGATGGCGGCGCCGGGACTGCTGGTGTCGCTCCTGACCTTTGAAAAGTATGGTTCCCTGATTCGTTTTCTAAACGGCAGCGGAGCGTTTGACCCCTTCACTGCGACCATCGCGGACGATTACTTTTTCGTGGTGCTTTCGCTGGTGGTGAGCGGAGCGGCGGCGTTGTGGCGCTGGGATGCGATTTTCCTGGATCGCCGCGACTATACCAACCTAGTTCCGCTTCCCGTCGGTTTGCGCACCATCTTCCTGGCAAACCTTTGCGCGATTCTATTTCTGACCGGTCTTTTTACCTTTGTAGCGAACATTGCGTCGGCGGTTCTATTTCCCCTCGCGGTTGTGGGCTCACAGAATTCTGCTTCGGTGTTTTTTCATTTCGTGGCAGGGCATCTGGCCGGTGTCCTCGCAGCGGGCGCCTTCGGATGCCTGGCGGTGTTCGCTCTGACCGGGCTCCTGATGGCGCTACTGCCGGCCAGTTTCTTTCGCCGGATCTCTCACTTAGTTCGCTTTTGTGCTGTGGTCATTCTGCTAGCCCTTGTTGCCAGCAGTTTCGCCGTTCCAGAATTGCTTTCGCGAATGTCCATCGCCGATGCCCACCGGCTTGCACTCCTGCCGCCTTTTTCGTTTTTGGGGTTGACGCGGACGGTTTGGGGCCGTGGATCAGAGGCCTTCGTGCCCGAGATGTTTCGCGCGGCGCTGATCGCTCTAGTCGCGGCTTTCGGCACTGCGATGCTGGCGTATGCGGCGAGCTTTCGCCGGTCGTTCCTGCGCATTCCGGAACTGCCGGATGCCGGGCCGCTGCCGCGATCTCGTGTTTCGTTTTCACCCCTTACTTACATCCATAGAATGGTTCTCCGCGAGCCCTCGCAGCGGGCCTGTTATGACTTTGTGGTGCGCACTTTGCTGCGCAGCGAGAGCCATGTGCAGATTCTGGCGGGATTTGCGGCGCTAGGACTGGTGCTGGCTGCAAACGCGTTGTCGTCGGCGCCCGACTTGCGCGCGCTCGTTACCGGAAAAGTGGGGTCTGTCGACGTTTTGTCCGCGCCATTCGTTTTGAGTTTTTGCATGGTCGCCGGGGTGCGCTTTGCTTTTGAGATTCCAGCCGATTTGCAGGCCAATTGGGTATTCCGGTTCTGGCTGCACGGGGAAGGCAACACCCGGGCGACCGCGAGATATGTCTTGTTGGTCCTCTCCATCGGGTGGCTGGCGCCGCTTACGTTTTTGGCAACCCTTTTCGCCTGGGGATGGACTACGGCGACACTGCACACGCTCATTTTGGCGCTTTCCACCGGTGTGGCGGCGGAGATTTCGCTGCTGCGCTTCCGCAAAATGCCTTTCACCTGTTCGTATCCGCCATTTCGCAGCCATTCCGGCTTGGTGGTAGTGGTCTACCTGTTTGCGTTCCTTTTCTTCACGGGTTATCTGGTGGAGATCGAGCGCTGGTCACTTCTTGATCCGTGGCGGGCGCTGTATTTCGTGCCGTTGTGCGTTGCTGCGCTGGCCGGTGTCCATTATTACCGTGGGCAGATGCTTGCCATGGACAAGCAACTAATGTTCGACGAAGTTCCCACTTCGGCATTTTGGTAAGCGCATGACTTAGAGGGTGCGGACGGTTTCTTCTAATGGCGAGGTGGTAGAGGCGAGTTGGGGGACTTCGATGCGGATGAGCGTTCCCTGCCCCGGGCGGCTTTCGATTTCCAAGCGGAAGTCAGTGCTGTAGAGGACGCGGAGGCGTTCGCGAACGTTGCTGAGGCCGATGCCTTCGACGTAGACGTGAGGCATGCGTTCTTCGGAGATGCCGACGCCGTTGTCTTCGATTTCGATTTTCAGGCGGCCGTCTTTTTGTTCGGCGTGCAGACGGATGCGGCCGCCTTCGATTTTGGGCGCGAGGCCGTGCTTCAGACAGTTTTCCACCATGGGCTGCAACAGCATGCTGGGGATGAAGGCTTCGAATGTTTCGGCGTCAATTTCCTTGATGATTTCGAGATTGTCCTTGCCGAAGCGGGCGACTTCGATATCCAGGTAGTCGTCGATGAACTGCAATTCTTCCTTGAGCGGGACGAAGGTTTCGTGTTTGCGCAGGATGCGCCGAAGGATATTGCTGAGCTTGAGGACCACGCCGCGCGCGGTGTCAGGATCGAAGCGGATCAGCGCCGAGACGGTGTTGAGCGTATTGAAAAGAAAGTGTGGATTGATCTGGCTGGAGAGCGCGTCCATGCGCGCTTTGAGGAGCAGCTGTTGATGGCGCTCGAGGTTCATTTCGATGCGGGTGTTGTTCCAGATTTTGAGCGGGGCAGCAACGGACATCAGTGTGGCGATGACGGCCAGGCAAAGCCACCAATTCCACTGCGGATCGATGGCGAAGAGCCACTTGGGCTTCGTGGCGAGGACCAGGGCGACGCGACCGAGTTCGATGCCGACGCAAGCGGCGAGGGGCAGCATTTCCCAAGAAATTTCGGCTTTGCGAAAAAAACGCAGCGTGGCTTTGGGGATATTCAGAAACGTGAACGGGCCGAAGTTCCAGAGTTCTTCCTTGTTGGGGATGGCCTGACGCATCAAGCCGCCGAGAAGCCCAGCGGCAGAAGCCGCGGGCATGGCGAGCCACTCATGAGCGATCAGCGCGGGGATGGTGATGATAGCGCCGCCAATAGGGCCGACGACGCGACCGCCGAGGAGTCCCATGAGGAATGCGCCTTCAAGAGAGAGGTCGGCGAAGCGATAGGGCGCGCCGACAAGGCGCAGCGTGACGCCCAAGATCAGCGGAGGCGTTAGGAAAAACATCAGCTTGATTTTTTGGTCGACGTCGCGCTCTTCGGTAAAGAGAACGCGGCGCAGCACGTTCCAGCGAGCCAGGAGCGCGGCGATGGAAGCGGCTACGCCGACTTTTAGAAGCAGCGTGAAGAGGAAATCGCGTGGTGAGAAGGAGGAGTCCATGCCGTCAGTATCAGTATAAGAGAGATTCCTCGCGGTGCTCGCCTGCTATAATGGAAAGTTCCCATGGCCAAGAAAAACGCAACGATCACCGCAATAGCATCGAAGAATGGATTGCCGCAGCTTGTGGCGCAGGCGGAACTGCCGACGCGCTATGGGCGCTTCACGATTCACGGATTCGAAGGGAAAGGGCAGAACGACGAAGCCATCGCCCTGGTGCGCGGGAAGATCCGCGGGCCGTTCCAGTCGAAAAAGGCCGTGCCGCTGGTTCGGGTGCACTCGCAGTGCCTGACCGGCGATGTGCTGACCTCGCTGCGCTGCGATTGCCGCGCGCAGCTGGAACTTTCGCTGAAGCAAATTGGCAAGGCGGCGTCTGGAATTTTGTTGTACTTGCCACAGGAAGGGCGCGGTATCGGGTTAATGAACAAACTGCGCGCGTATGAACTGCAGGATCAGGGCATGGATACGGTAGAGGCAAATGAGTCACTGGGATTCGCTGCAGATGCGCGCGAGTACGATTTTCCGGCGCAGATTCTGAAGCAACTTGGAGCGACACAGATTCGGCTGCTTTCGAACAATCCCGAAAAGGTGCGCCAACTGGAGGCGGCGGGAATCAAGGTAGTGGAACGAGTTCCCTGCCAACCGCGCATTTCGAAGATTTCGCGCGCCTACCTACAGACGAAAAAGAAAAAGATGGGCCATCTGCTCAAGGGACTGTGAACTGCGTTTTCGAGCCGCGTCAATGACTCCTGAACTTGAAACCGAGCGGCTGTTTCTGAAGCCGCTGGCTCTGGCGGACGCGGAGCAGATCCAGAGACTGTTTCCGCGTTGGGAGATTGTGCGCTATCTCAACCGAGCGATTCCATGGCCGTATCCGGCTGATGGCGCGAGGACCTTCATCGAGAGAGTTCTGCAGGAAATGGAGCGAGGCGAATCCTATTTCTGGACCCTCCGGCCGAAGACGGCAGTTCAACAACTGATCGGTGTGATCAGTCTTTTTCTGAAAAAAGAAGAAAGCCGCGGCTTCTGGGTGAATCCGGAATGGCAGGGTAAAGGCATGATGACGGAAGCGTCGGACGAAGTTACGAACTATTGGTTTGATGTTTTGAAACAACCGGTATTGCGCGCCCCAAAGGCGCTTGTGAACGAAGCGTCGCGGCGGATTTCCGTGAAGCAAGGCATGCGAATCGTTGCGCGTGAAGACAGAGACTACGTCATCGGGCGCTTACCCTCAGAAATTTGGGAGATTACCGCGGAAGAGTGGCATGCCCGGCAGCGAATCAGCGAC
>DASSYL010000078.1:0-4048 GCA_035703315.1 Candidatus Acidiferrum sp.
GACTGCCAGACATATCAAGATTTTAACTTGACCGGCATCACTGCGGACGGCCAGGCCGTCGGCTCCGGCTGCGTCTATCCCGCCTCCATTAAGACTCTTCCTGACCAGCTGGACGCCGCCGGCAAAACCTGGCGCGCCTACATGGGCGATATGGGCAACGACCCTTCGCGGGAATCCGCAGCTTGCGGCCACCCGACCCTGAACGCCATCGACCACACCCAATCCGCCGAAGCCCCCTCCGCCGCGGTTCCCCTGGGCGATCAGTACGCCTCTCGTCACAATCCGTTCGTCTATTTCCACTCCATCATCGATTCTTCCGATTGCGACGAACGCGTCGTCAACCTGAATCAGCTGGCGACCGACTTGAAGAATGAACACACCACGCCCAACTTCGTCTTCATCACCCCAAACCTGTGCGACGACGGCCATGACGGTCCTTGCGTCAACGGCCAACCCGGCGGCTTGGTCTCCGCCGACCAATTCCTGCAGAAATGGGTACCCCTCATCATGGCGTCCGACGCTTACAAAAAAGACGGCTTGCTGGTCATCAACTTCGACGAGGGGGAAGCGGAAATCGAGCCCAATCCTGCCGGCGGATTCATCATCAATTTCCCCGGCCTCTTCTGCTGCAACGAACAGCCTGGTCCCAACCTGGGTACCTTCCCGAGCAGCTCCACTATCGGGACGTTCACGCTTTCATTCGGCAGCTATGGTGGCGATCGCACCGGTGCCGTTCTCCTGTCTCCGCTGCTCAAGCCCGGCTCCGTCTCCCAAATTCCGTTCAATCACTATTCTCTGCTGCGCACTATTGAAGACATCTTCGACACCGACGAACACCTCGGCTACGCCGGCCAGCCCGGCTTGCAGGGCTTCTTCGGCTGCGTCTTATCTGATATCAGCGTCAAAGGCCAAGGCCGCGCATGCGTTTCGGGACAACCATAGTCTTAACGAGATCCCAGCAAAACCCATCCCCTGGTCTCGCCTCTGCGCGGTCAGGGGATTTCTTGCCGGAACAGTCCTCTGCGGAGTTCGCAATATCCAATCCTCGGCCTTAGAAAGCGGTAGAATAGAGAAGGTGCGAGCTGGCCGATTCGCCCTTGTGCAAATGTCTGAGCACCGGTTGCTGAAAATGCCCCGCGTTTACCTCGATCACAACGCCACCACGCCCGTCGAGCAGGAGGTCCTCGACGCCATGCTGCCCTATTTTTCCGGGGACTTCGGCAACGCCGCTTCCATCCACACACCCGGCCAACGCGCCCGCGCTGCGGTGGAAGCCGCACGCGAACAGGTCGCGGCGCTTGTGGGCGCCCGACCGCAGGAAATCGTCTTCACCAGCGGCGGTACAGAATCGGACAATCACGCGATTTTCGGGATTGTTCGCTCCGCATCAGGCGCCACCAAGCACATCATCACCTCACAAATCGAGCACGAAGCCGTTCTCAACGCTTGCCAGGCGTTAGAAAAGGAAGGCGGCACTGCAGCCGGCAATCGCCCTGCGATCGAAGTTACCTACCTTCCGGTTGACGCGAGCGGCCTTATCGAACCCGAAGCTCTGCGCGACGCCATCCGTCCGCAGACCGCTCTCATCACCGTGATGCACGCCAACAACGAACTCGGCACCATCCAGGCGCTCCAGCAAATCGGCAAAATTGCCGCGCAAAATGACATTTACTTCCACACCGACGCGGTCCAATCCGCCGGAAAAATTCCGATCGACGTCAATGCCATCGGCGTCGACCTCCTCTCAATTTCCGGCCACAAGTTCTATGCACCAAAAGGCGTAGGTGCCCTCTATATTCGCGGCGGCACTCGCCTTCGCCAGCTTTTCTATGGCGGACACCATCAACGCGGCTTCCGCCCCGGCACGGAAAACGTTCCCGGGATCGTCGGCTTAGGCCAGGCAGCTGAGCTCGCGCGCGCAGCCCTGTCGCAAGATGCCTTGCGGGTTTCAGCGTTAAGAGACGAGCTCGAACGTGGCCTGCTCGATCGAGTTCCCGAAGCGCGTGCCAACGCCGCTTCCGCACCGCGCACTCCCAACACCACCAACATCACATTTCCCGGCATCGAAGGAGAGGCGCTTATCATCGCGCTCGACCTCAAAGGGCTCGCCTGCTCTACCGGCGCCGCCTGCTCTTCCGGCGCCGTCGAACCCTCCCACGTCCTCACCGCCATTGGCTTGCCGCCCGAACAAGCTCGCGCCTCCATCCGCTTCAGCCTCGGCCGCCACACTACTGCCGCGGACATCGCCTTCGCTCTCGAAGTCGTCCCCGCCGCCGTAGCCCAACTCCGCCAACTCTCTCCCGCCTACCGTAATGAAGCCTTCAAAGCCGTTTGAGTCAGGCTGCCGGCATCGGCCGCAAGTATCGTGCGCAAGTGAACGACTGCCCATGTTGCCCATGTGTTTGTTCTGTCCGCGCTTTTAATGCTTGACCAGATCCATCTGCCAGCCAGGCGGAAGAATCGGAATGGTGATTGAAGTCCCGGGCTGCGCGCGTTCGAACCGGTCTGCATACTCCCGAAAATGAAGATCGGGATATCGTGGATATTTCCAATCGCGATAGACTCCGAACGGTACCGCCAGCAAAACCGCCAGCGCCACATAGCGCACCACTCGCGCCGTACCTCGTTCACCCAAGGTCACAAGAGAAAATAGCACCGCATAAAATGCAAGGATCGGAAAGAAATAGTACCGGCTGCTTCGACCCGGTATTTGCAGATACTGCCACTGCGGAAAATGGACATCCGGGCCCGCGACCGGCCGGCTCAGCGCCAAGACCAATACACCCGCCGCGAACAGAAAAAACAGCCTCATTTGAAATGGCGCGTAGCGCACGCCGAAAAACGTCAGCGCGATTCCCACGCACATCGCCAACACCTGCAGGCAAAACAAGAGATTTGGATTTCCGAGAAGAAACAAATGCGCCAGTGTGCGGACTCCCAGCACGGCCGAAAGAAATACCTGGCCGCCGAGAATCCCGGTTAACCGCGTCACATTCGCTCCCACGACGGCCGCTTCTCTTCCGTGCGCCTGCGACAGCAACAAGACCATCGCTTGTATCAACGCGCCCGGAATCACCGCGGCAAGGTAAATTACAGCTCTTTTTTCTCTTTTCTTCCACCACAGGATTGCTGCGACAGGAATCAGCAGCCATCCGAGTGGGCTGTCCAGCGAGAGCAGTACCAGTGCGAGTACGTCGCCTGCTACCCGCCACCTCCCGCTCGGCGCACCGCCCAGCATCATCAGCACGCAGATTAGGCCGAGATGCCACTGAATATTCGTGGTGTTCGCGTGTACTTCGATCGAGTTCGGAATCCCTAGATACAAAAGACATCCGATGAACCGCAACACCATGGGCGTAGGGTCGAACCGGCGCGACAAAAGCAGATTCACCGGCAGGATCTGAACGCCCAGTGCGCACAAGTTCATCACCAGCGGTGCCAGAACCAACGGGAAAATCTGGGCAAATAGTCCGATCAATCGCGAAACCGTCTGCAAATATCCCGTTTCCGGAACCAACAGACAACGCCAGCCGAGCTGGTAAGCATCCCGATACCAGCGCGCTCCGTCTTCCGCGTAGAACTGCGCGTTCAGTATCGCGTCCGGCCGCCTCGAGTACAGAATCAGCAAGCACACTAGGAACACGCCGATGTGGAACACGATTCTTTCCGGGCCCGCCATGTGGCTTGCAGTTTCCCGTGTGCCGGTCGCCGGTTGAGCTTTATTCATGAATTTGCCTTGCCCCTATCCGTATCCTCGGACCTTGTCAACCAGGCTGAAGCTCTGCAACGTATCACGACAAAATTCTCTGCAAGTTCCTTTTCGCACACCGCGACGCCTGACATGCAACATTTTCGTTGGGTTCTGTAGTTTGCTCGTAGCTGCCATGTTCCATCACCTAAGGCCTTCGCGCCTGCTAAACTAGCAATGTATGTCTCAGATAGCGCAACTCGAGCCCGGTCTGCCCGCCAGCGCCGAAATCCATCCCGGACTCGTCGCAGTGGCCATGTCAGGCGGCGTGGACTCTTCTACCGTTGCCGCTGTTCTCCA
>DASSYL010000219.1:0-9186 GCA_035703315.1 Candidatus Acidiferrum sp.
CGCGCGGGACGCCGCGTCGCTTCTGCAGGCGCTCTAAAAGAACAAGAAACGCTTCTTTCTCTTTAGCTGCGCTTCGCCAATTTCGGGCACGTGCGGAAGTCCCCGCCCTTCGAACGCCGCCAGAGGGTTTTCCACAAATAGCGCCTCGGCCTTTTCTCTGCCGAATTCTTTTTGCACTACTTCGTATGCCGCACGCAATTGGTGCGGCCTGGTGGTCGTATTGTGCGCGTCGCTGGCGATGAAATGCACTAAGCCACGCGCAACCCATTCCATCGAGATCGCGAGTACGTTGGATCCGAACGCGCCGGTAACTGAGCCGCCAGTCACTTGGCCGTAGCAACCGTTGCGGATCCATTTTTCCAATCGCTCCGGCTGCGCCCGCAGAATCCCATTGCGTTCGGGGTGCGTAACTACCGGCCGCAGCCCCGCCAGCTGAATTTCATACAGCGTCTGGTCCATTGCGGGTGGAATGGCAAACTCATTGAACTCTACCAGCAGAAAATCCCTTTGGTGAATACAATACGGCGAGGGGCCCTTTTTCAGTGCCGCAATATTCTCTGGACTCAAATGAAAGTCGCTGCCGGTCGCGAGCTTCAATCGGTCGCCAACCGCTTTCTGCAGTTGTTGCGCCGCCCGTTTCACATTCGGATAGTCAAACCGAAACTCCGGGCTGGCGTGTGGCGTCGCCACCACGTGGGTGATGCCGTCCGCAATCGCCATTTCGGCCATGGCCAGCGACTCTTCGAACGACCTCGCGCCGTCGTCCATGCCGCTCAAGATGTGACAGTGCAGATCAACCATGAAGTTTCGCGGCCTTCATCCGCGTACTGAGCTGTAAATCTGGTACACCCCGAGCAGAAACATCAGCGCCGCAAAAATTTTCCGCATCGGCACGGACGGGATTTGCCTCGCCAGATTTCCACCGGCGATCCCGCCCAGAAAAACTCCCGGAATCAGTAATAAACCAGTCCGCCAATCCACGTAGCCCGACTTTCCATACGCCAACACGGCCAGCAGGCCCGTCGGCGGAATTAGCGCAACCAGACTCGTCCCCTGCGCGCGATGCTGAGTAAATCCCAGCAGCAACCCCAGTATCGGCACCATGATCGTGCCTCCGCCGATTCCGAATAGTCCCGACGCAATGCCTCCGACGAGGCCGGTCACCAGCACGCCCACATCCAGCAGAATGTTGCGGTTCACGCTCCGCCTTCTTTCAGGGAAGCGGATGCCGCAAGCTGCGAATTTTTTTGGGGCTTTGCCTTCATCCACAACAGCACGGCCGAAAAGATCAGGTATCCGCCAAACCATGCTTTGAGCGCGGGCGTGGACATCGGCACGGCGATCAGTCCGCCCAACCACGCGCCCAAAATCATGCCCATCGCGCACAAGATTCCCGCGCGCAAGTCCACATGGCCTGCTTTCCAGTATTGCCGCAGTGCCCCCAGCCCAATCGGAGGCAGCAATATAAAGAGTGAAGTCCCTTGCGCCAGGTGCTGGTCCATGCGCAATATATGTACCATCGCGGGCACCAGCACGATGCCGCCCCCGATCCCCAACAATCCAAGCAGAATTCCAGCCACCACACCCAGTGCCAAGACCAATATTGTCGTCAAATCATTCGCTCCGTGGGGGCCGACGTCGTTCTCTCCTGCACTTCCATTCTCTAGGGCAAACTCCACTCAGGCAATGCCGCCGAGCCTTGAACAACGCGTAACATACACATCATCCGTCCGCCCGGCCTCCGTTGCGAACCTGCTATATTGGTGGTGCAGCCCTTCGCGCCACGTGCGCATGTTTTTCAATTCATTCTTCGGGGTTTCCTGCGTTTGCCTGCAAACCCCGAGCCAGTTAACGAGGAGCGATTACTTTCAGATGCCTACCGACCGGAAACCAGAATTCTTCAAAGGCGCTCAATTAAAAGTTGGAATCATCGGCTGCGGTTATGTAGGACTTCCTCTCGCTCTTCGCTTCGCAGAAGCGGGCCACAAAGTCACCGGTTTTGACACCGACCCCAGCAAGGTCTCCATGCTCAACGCCGGCAAGTCCTACATCGAACACATCCGCCAGGACAAAATTCAGCAATTCGTCAACAGCCGCCACTTCACCGCCACCACCGATTTCGAACGCCTCAAGGACGTCGACGCCGTCATCATTTGCGTTCCCACTCCCCTTGACGAACGCCGCGAACCCGACCTCGGCTACGTCGAACAAACCGCCATTTCCATCCAACCCAATTTGCAAAAAGGCCAGCTGGTCGTCCTCGAATCCACCACCTATCCCGGCACCACTGAAGAACTCGTCCTCCCCATCCTCGAAAAATCCGGACTGCGCTGCCCCATCGCCGCCGGCATCGAGAGCGAAAACATTCCTACTGATTTCTTCCTGGCCTTTTCTCCCGAACGCGAAGATCCCGGCAACAAGCAGTACGGTCTCGCGCAAATCCCTAAAGTAGTCGGTGGCACCAACCCGCCCAGCGCTCGCGCCGCGCAGGCCCTCTACGCGCAAGTCGTCGCCAAGGTGGTACCCGTCAGCTCCACTCGCGCAGCCGAAATGGCCAAGCTTCTCGAAAATATTTTCCGCTGCGTCAACATCGCTCTCGTCAACGAGCTCAAACTTCTCGCCTCCCGCATGAACATTGACATCTGGGAAGTCATCGACGCCGCCGCCACCAAACCATTCGGCTTCATGCCCTTTTACCCAGGCCCCGGCCTCGGCGGCCACTGCATACCCGTCGATCCCTTCTATCTTTCCTGGAAAGCCCGCGAATACGACTTCTCTGCCCGCTTCATCGAACTCGCCGGCGAGATCAACACCGCCATGCCCTACCACGTTGTCGAGGCCATCGCGACGTCGCTCAACAATCACAAGAAGAGTCTCAACGGCGCAAAACTGCTGATTCTCGGCGTCGCCTACAAAAAAGACGTCGACGACCTCCGCGAATCTCCATCGCTCAAAATCATGCAGCTTCTCCAGCAGCGTGGCGCTCAGCTCGACTACAACGACCCCTACTTTCCCCAGCTCCACAAAATGCGCCACTACAATTTCGAAAACATGAAGTCCGTGCCGCTCTCCGCGCAAACCCTCGGCCAGTATGACGCCGCCATCATCGCCACCGACCATTCCAGCTACGACTACCACGCCATCGTCGACGGCTCCAAAATCGTGGTGGACACGCGCAACGCCACCCGCCGCGTCTCCCGCAACCGCAACCGCATCGTCGCCTGCTAACTCGTTTTTTGTGCCGAGTAGGTGCGGCATGGCCGGGAGAGCGGGGCCGCGAACAGAGCGACCACTGTCCAAGGGGCGCCACCACCATGGAGTTGAGAAAGACACTATTTCCACTTGCGCTCCTCACCGCGGGGCGGTAGGTTCCCCTTCGACGGCCGTGATTCTTTAAGCCCGGGCAGGACATTCTTTCCTCAGCGCTCCTCCGCGTGCTGACTGGACTTTTGGCTCAGGGTTTGTAAAGCAAACCCTGATGAAACCCGGCCCCCAGGAGGATCCTCATGCGAAGTCGTTGGTGTGTGTCTCTATTGGTGTGTCTGGTCTCACCGTTCGCGTCATCGAAAGCAAACGCGCAGGACGTTCTGGTTCCCGCCGGCACCCTGCTCCGCTGCACGATGAACGAACCTAACTTTTCTTCCGCGACAGCCCAGGTGGGTGATCCGGTGCTTTGCCATCTCGGATCGGTGCAGCAGTTCGGCCGCAATGCCTTTCCGCGCGGTGCATATATGACCGGGCACCTGGAAGCGGGAAAAGATCCCGGACATTTCTGGGGAAAAGGCTACTTGAAAATCGTATTTGACCGGATCGGCACCCCTAGTGCTGACATCAATGTATCCACCAAAATCATCGGCACGCGGAACTATTCGGTGAACAAGGAAGGGGACCTCAAGGGCAAGGGTCATCCGAAACGCGATGTGATCGAATGGATGATTCCGCCTTTGTGGCCCTGGAAGCTCATCATGCTGCCGGCTCGCGGGCCGCGGCCAACACTTAAGGGAGAACAAATCCTGACCCTGCGACTGATGGAAGACGTCACCATCCCGCGGCCGACTCCTTCGTACAATTCACGCGACTGGCGCCCGCCCCACGCGCAATTGCGCGAACAGCCTTCCGCGTATCAATATCCCTCGAATCCCGTGCACGACTTGCGCCAGTCCTCCGTCGAGACTGTGACCAGGCCAACGATGACCAACGCAGGCTTCGTGACTTCAGTGGATCCCATTTTCAGGCAGATGTCGCAAGAACAGGCAACACAGGTTGTGCCTGCGCAGGCCGAACCTCCAGCGCCAGTGGAACCGACCCTAGCACCCGCTAGCGTTCCGCGCACGTCATCCTCCTCGCTCACGCTCATCGCGCTCCGCAACGAAACGATTTGGGCGGTCACCGAGTATTGGCTTGCCGGCGACCGCCTGGATTACGTTCTGCCGAGCGGCGCGCACGAATCTTGCGCGCTGAACGACGTGGACCTGATGCGCACCACGCAACTCAACTCCGAACGCGGTAAAAGTGTCACTTTCCGCGACGCGCCGGCGCGCCAAATTGTGCAGTGACCCTGTAATGGGCCAATAAAGAAGGCCGGCCCGAAATCGAGCCGGCCTTCGCCATTCAGCTAGAGCGCGTTGAGGAATGCGATCAGCTGCTGTTTTTCCGTGTCGCTCAGGTTCATCTGGAAGCGCTGATTGTAAAAGTTGACTAACTCATTTAGATTTTGCGCCGCGCCATTATGAAAATACGGCGCGCGCGCCGCCAATCCGCGCAGGATTGGCCCCTTGATCCGGTTCACGTCGCTGCACAGCCCGGTCAGCAAAGCTTTGCCGGGATCGGTCGTATAGATGGTGATGGTTTCTGCGGGCGCGCCGGAAGCAGCAAAGGGATTCGGGCATCCGGTAATTTCAAACACTGGCAAATCCGGCATGCTCAATTGTGCCAGCCCGCTGGCAATCAGCGAATCGCTTTCATTCGCCGCATCGTGGCCGGTACTGATATCGAGCGGGAGCGGCAGTGAATGATCGCCGACGTTCGGCGCGTCGTGGCACGTCGTGCAGTTCCCCATGATCGCCGCCGGTTTGCCCAGTGCCGCGTTGTCGTTCAGTCCACGAACATTGGTGATGGTTAACGGATGCGAATTGAAAATCGTCTGGCCGGCCGCAATATCCTTGCGCGAGCCTGCCTTTGCATTGGCCCACGAATCGAACAAAGTCATGGCAACCGGATTGAAAGCTTCTCCCGACGGATCGGCTCCTAACGAATCATTCATGCCAGGATAATATTCCGACTTGGAAAGTTCGACTGGCCCGCCGTATGCGCCGTTCGCCGAAAGCAGTCCCGCAAGGCTATCTATCATCTGGCTGCTGAACAATCCCAACTCAAAATTGACAATCGCGGTCTGTTGCGCATCCGTAGGCGGATTCGTGGCCTGCGCGTGGCCGGTCGTAGCATCCACCGCTTGGTGTTTCAAATCTGCGATCAGATTGCTCATAAACGTGGCCTGGTTATTCAGAGGCAGCGTCGATTCCCGTCCGTCGAACATGATCGTGCTCAAGAAGCGTAGATTGGTGGTAGGCAACGGCCGCCGGTACACGGATATGGTCGTCGCTCCGCTGGTGGCATCCGTGGTTATCGCGCATCCATACGGATCATGCGCTGCACGGATCTGGAACTGCGGATTCGCGGCGAGCGCAATCGGAATGCGGATCAATCCAGCGCTCAACAGCAAACTATGCGCGGCCGGATCGCCCGGATTAGGCGAGTTCGGACAATTGGCGCCATCGAAATCGGCAAACAGCGGATCGCGCCCTTTTGTCCGGTAAAATCTTTCCTGAATATTGTCGGTGCTAAGCCCCATGCCGTTTGCGGCGATGTGGCAGGTTCCGCAATTCCGTCCATTCGTTCCCAGATTTTCAAAGAAAGTGTTTTTTTCGCTGGTGTCAATTTTCCCCGCGGTGTTAACCGTCGAGACGAAACCGGTCGGATCGAGAAACGGCAACAAGCTTGGGATCATGGATGCGGAAACTGCTCCTGCCAGGACCGTTAGGACCAGCAACGCCAATCCTCGGCGCACTCCAAAACGCACCACTCCGGACACAAACTTCGACTTCATGAAAGGTTCCTCCCGGCTCCGGCCGGCGCGGTCCGGCAGAGCCCAGTTATGGTTGTGGTCAAACTGCGTGGCGGGGGACCCCAGAGAAAAACTGCCCCGGCACAATCTGCAAAAAATGGTTCAAGATACCCTGAAGATTTGTGCGGAGTGTGCCGTGACCGCTGCATTTGGACAAGGAGCGGCGGGTGTTTTTGTGGTGGAACAAAAGTGACAGCCCAACCCGCTCATTTCATTGGTTTTGTGCTAATCTCGGTCAGAAAGAAGTCAAGAAATTGTCACCCCGTTTACCCCAGCACACGGTATCCCCAGGCCCTCCCACGGTTCGCTTTGGCGGTATTTTTGAGTTACGGCCCCGCGCGCGGGAGCTTTACCGCGACGGCATCCGCCTGAAGCTCCGTCCACAGCCCTTCCGCGTCCTCGAAATCCTGGTGGAGAACGCCGGCGAAGTCGTAACCCGCGAGGAGTTTCAAAAACAGCTTTGGCCCTCCGATACCTTCGTGGATTTCGAGCACGGCCTGAACAGCTCAGTAAAGAGCCTGCGAGCCGTGTTGGGAGATTGTGTCCAGGAACCACGCTACATCGAGACGATCCCCAAAATTGGTTACCGCTTCATTGCCACCGTACAGGCCGCGGAGGATTCGGGCGTTCACCTGCTCCCGGCAGAGGGAGTTACGCCCGAAACTCAAGCTGCGCCGCAAGCGACGCCCGGCGCCAGCTTTGCCGCGGCGCCTGCCCAGTCGCTGCGCCGCTGGATTGCAGCGGCGGCGTTATTGGCGGCGGCACTCCTCTCGGTTACGGGGTACTGGTGGCGTCACTCGCGCGTGCCGGCCTTCCAACCGACTCACGTGATGATGGCCGTGCTGCCTTTCGAAAATCTGACCGGCGACCCCAATCAGGAATTTGTAACGGACGGACTGACCGAAGAGATCATTTCTCGCCTGGGTCAAGCGGACCCCGCAAAAGTTTCCGTGATCGCGCGTACTTCCGTGATGCAGTACAAGCATTCCAGCCAGCAGATTCAAGCGATCGCGCAAAAATTGGGCGCCCAGTACCTTCTCAAAGGCACTTTGCGGCGCGATCTGGAGAACGTCCGCATCACCGCAAACCTGATTCGCGTGAGCGATCGCGTTCCGGTGTGGTCGCATGAGTATCAGCGCGCATCGAGCAGCCTGAACGAAGTGCAGCAAGAAATCGCCGTGGAAACGGCGGACGCCATCTTTCTGGCGCTCGGCGATCAGAAGCGTGCTGAGTCCGTTCACGCTGCGCCGGCTATTTCGCAAAATCAATCCGATGCCTACCTGCACTACTTGAAAGGCCGCTATTTCTGGAATCGGCGAACGGAACAAGGCTTTGAGCTTGCCATCCGTGAATTTCAGAGCGCCATCGACAAGCAACCGGCTTACGCACAGGCTTACGCTGGATTGGCTGATTCTTACAATCTGAGCGCCAGCTACGGATTCGTCTCGCCGCAAACTTTTATGCCCAAGGCGCGCGTTGCCGCCCTCCGAGCCGTTGAATTGAATGAAAGTTTGGCCGAAGCGCACACCTCGCTCGCCGCGGTTGCACAGAACTACGATTGGGACTGGTCCACGGCGGAGAAAGAATATCGCCGCGCGATTGAATTGAATCCGAACTACGCGACTGCTCATCACTGGTACGCGGAATGCCTTGCGCTGCAGGGCCGGTTCGACGAGGCTTTCGCGGAAATCGGCAAGGCGCGTGAGCTTGATCCTCTGTCGCTGATCATCGCGGCTGATTACGGCGCGATTCTCTATTTCTCGCGGCAATACGGGCCGGCGATTCAGCAATTTCACACCGTGCTCGAAATGGATCCTGACTTTTCTCGCGCGCAAATGATTACCTACGCCTATGTGGAAGAAGGCCGCTTTCCGGAAGCGGTACAAGTGGTAGACAGGTGGAAGGAAGAGAAGAACGCGCCGTGGGGCTGGCCCATGAGCGGTTACATTTATGGCCGTTGGGGCAAGCAAGGCGAAGCGCAGCAAGCTTTCCAGGAAACCATGAAGCTGAATCGAGCCAAGCGGGTCGAACCTACCAGCCTGATTCTGCTAAGCATTGCCATGGGCAACCGGAAGGAAGCTCTGGACTGGCTCGAGAAAGCCTGCGCCGAACGCACGCCAAACATCAACGCCATCAAAGTTGATCCTACCTATGATCCGCTACGCAATGAGCCGCGCTTCCACGCCGTGCTGAAACAAATCCACCTGGAGTAGTAAGCATTTCTGACGGTATGTCATTCCCTTCGGGCAGCTTGCCCGTTGGGACAGGTATTCACACCATACAGCGTTGCTCATCATGGTTGTCCATGGCACTGCTGCCGCTCAGAATAAAATCACTATGAAATGCCAAAGACTTCCAGGTCTCTTTGGGTCCCTTTTTCTTTTGTTGAGCGGCAGCTCGGCACTTGCGCAGGACCGCGTTTTCAACTGGCTGCCCGCTAATGACGAAAGCGTTCGACTCGATCCTGGCTACTACCATACCGGACGCACGTACCATCCCGGTTCTGGCGGCGGCAACAATCATGTGGACATCAAGTCACAGAAGCCGATCACCATCTTCATGACGCCGGAGTCCGACTGGAACGCGGTGCTGCAGAATCCGCGCGCTGTCGCTCAGCTTCGCCAGGTCTGTCTGCGCGAGCACGTCGTCGATACCACCTATGTTTGCGACATGCCGGCCGAGCCGATGACGCTGATTATTCGCGACGACCGCGCCAGCCTCGATCCCGTTGTCTTTGCCGGACTCGGCGCTGTTCTGGATCGCCACGACAAAACCGATCGCGCCATCAGCACCGGCATCGCCGCCGTCTTTACCGGTCAAGGACCAGTGCCGCGGCACTTCGCGTCACCTAACGACGTTCACATCCAGTATTACCGCTGGGGCTGCGTCGACTATTGCATTCAGCCGGAGATTCAGTGGCTCACGCAGGTAAAGGAAAAATACGAACTCTCTTCGTTCTTGAAAGTGTATGGCGGATTCCTCGCCGACCACGACAACGAGCAAGTGAGCATAAAGATCAAAGCTCCCGTCCCGATGCTGGTGGCCATGCTGCCTTCTTCGGT
>DASSYL010000382.1:0-6591 GCA_035703315.1 Candidatus Acidiferrum sp.
ATTCTCGAAGCCGACGGCATGAACAATTTTCAGTGTGCCAGGGCGCCATCTACCTTTTGCATGTACAGCAGATTCACAAAAGACGCACTGGCCTTCGTTCAGTTCGATTCGGTTACCGGCGAAACCAAGGACTCATTCCAGACCAGCGATTCCGGTTGGCAAAACTACAACTGGACCTTATCTCCCGACGGCAAAACCATTGCGCTTTGCAAGGATGGACGCGTATCGCTCCATACGGAAATCCGCTTGCTTCCGACAGACCGTGGCGCCGAACGAAAAATTCACCTCAATGACTGGGTCAGCATCTCCGCCATAGACTGGGCAGCGGATGGAAAGAGCTTCTGGGCCAGCGCAACGCTGCGTGGCGAGACCCATGTCCTCGTCAATATAGATATGCGCGGCGATTTCAAGCCCGTTCTGCAGGACGGCAAGCCCTATGTCGGATGGGGCATTCAATCACGCGACGGCAAGCATCTCGCCATCTGGCAGGCTACTGGCGGCTCCAACGTCTGGATGCTCGAAGGTTTCTGACGAAATTGTTGTGGCGCGCCTTTAGAACCGTCCTTGTGGGTTCAGGCTTACGCCGTTAATTTCGGATACTGCAAGTGGAAGTCCGTCGCGTTTTGGTAAGCCCTCGCAAAGAGCAGAAGCGTCGCCTCTCCGAAAAGCTGCCCAAGAAACGTCAGGCTCAGCGGCGTTCCCGGCCCTCCGTAATTTCCTTCGATCTCACCCTGGTCATTCTTATGCGCCGGCGGCGCGTCGGCGCCGCGGAAGCCGTTCGGCAAAATCAGCGCCGGGTGGCCCGTCAGGTTGGTCACGACCAGCTGCTGGCTGTTCGTCGGCGCAACGATCACGTCGAAGTCTTCAAACACTTTGGACACTGCTTCCATTGCCAGCGTTCGCGCGCGATTCGCTTGTATATATTCCACTGCCGGAATGAACCGCGCCGCCCGAAAAGTCGTTGGCCAATCGTCCGGTCCCTGCTCAGTCAGCAGTTTGTCCCGTCCAGAACGCGTCAAGTCGTCGAAAGCGGCCGCGGCTTCCGCATCCAACAACGGCACCATCGCATCATAGGGAAATTTTGGCAGCGCCATCGGCTCCAGCTTCACGCCCATCGCGCTCAGCTTTTCAAGCGCCGCCCGCTGGAATTTGCGGTCGTATTCAACCTGTGCTCGCCTCTCCTCACTCCGCGCCTTTTGCTCATCGCGCTTCTTTTTCTCTTCGGGTGAAAGCTGTGACTCCGGCTTACTCGGCTCTTGCGGTGGTTGGAATGGTTTCTCGAAGTCCTCCTTTAAGTAACCGACACGAATCCTCTTCCAATCGAGGTGCGCGTCCCAGTTAAAGGCGGCCTTGATTACCGAGCGGTCCTGGCCGTCGGGGCCATGAATCGCGTCCAACACCAGCGCTGTATCCTCCACGCTTCGGCAAATCGGCCCTAGCTTGTCCATACTCCATGAAAGCGCCATCGCTCCCGTTCGCGGCACCAGCCCAAAAGTTGGACGCAATCCGGTCGAGCCGCACCGCGTGCTTGGCGAAGAAATTGACCCGAGCGTCTCCGAACCGATGGCAAACGCGACACATCCTGCGGCAACCGCCGAAGCCGAGCCCGCCGACGACCCGCTCGAACCCTGAGCCGGATTCCACGGGTTGCGTGTCTTCCCGCCAAACCAACGGTCGTCCATCGCCAGCGCGCCGAGACTCAGCTTCGCCACCAGCACTGCGCCCGCCTGGTCCAGTCTCTTGACGACCGTCGCGTCTTCAGCGAATTTCTGTTCCTCGAATCCACCCGCTCCCCATGTCGTGCGATAGCCCGCGACTGCAAGCAAATCTTTCGCGCCCCACGGCAACCCGTGCAGCGGGCCGCGGTATTTTCCGGCGGCCAAATCCCGATCCGCTTCTTTCGCTTTGGCGAGCGCGCGTTCTTCCGTCAGCGTAATCACAAAATGCAGTTGCGGGTCGTAGCGCTTCAATCTTTCCAGGTACATCCGCGTTAGCGCCATCGAGGAGACTTTTTTCGTTCGTACCAATTCGGAGAGCTCTCGCGCCGTCGCAAAGCAAAGAGTTTCCAAATTCTTTGCTACACCGCGCGTCGCCATTGCGGGCGCGGCCGACATCTTCATCGGCCGCTTCTCGGTTTCAAGTTTGGCCGAAGACAAAACGGGGTCGAACACAAGCGCCGGCGCTACGCTGTTTGGAATGTGCAGCTTATGAATCTCCTCGTAGCCCTTGGCTCGTTCGTTCAGAGTCTCCAGCAGCGTTTTGCGCTGCTCGGTGGGAATCGGCACATCCGCGATCGCCGCAGCTTGCTCGATCATCGCCTCAGTGATCTCGATCTTTCCGTCAGCCAAGGCCCACAGAACGCCTGGCAGCAAAGTCGAACCAAACCCCATCCCCGAAAAAGTCGCAACAAACCGCCGGCGGTCCAGCATCGCGTCTCACCTCATCGAACAAATGTCGGCGTGAAGTCTATTACGGCATGGAGCGATTTTGTAGCAGCTGCCTTTTCAGGCGGGAGCCTTGGCTCTCGTTCTATCTTTTTGCTGGAGTCTATTTCTGCTTTAGTGGGAAGCTTTCCGTCCGCGTAATCCCCTTCCCCTCCGTCACATAGTAAAGCTGGTTCACCCGCAAATCTTTGAGCGAATCCGTTTGCCCGCTCGGCCAGCGAATCTCCAGCAGTTCCACTCTTTCCGCAGTGCCGACGCCAAAGTGCACGCGCAAATCATTCTGCGAATAATACCCGCCGCCGCTGCGTACCTCATCAATCTGCGTATGCGGTTTTTCGTCGCTCGGCACTCGCGTCACGCAACGCAATCGCGCACCAATCCCGCTACGATTCGACTTCGTTCCAATCGTCCGCACCTTGATCCAGTTATTCTTCGGCCCCGAATCGCACCTTAACAGCTGTGGAAAATCGTTCACGCAGTTCACCACCACATCTAAATCCCCGTCGTTGTCGAAATCCCCGAACGCGCATCCGCGTGAAGCTGAAGGCGTAGAAATTCCGGCGCCAGCATTCAACGACACATCCTCGAATTTCCCGTTGCGTAAGTTCTTGTAGAGCAGCTTTCTCTGCGCGTAGCCCGCCTCCGTCGTCAGTTGCTCCACTTCCGGATACACGTGGCCGTTGCAGATCAAAATGTCCGGCCAGCCGTCGTTGTCAAAATCAAAAAATCCGCAGCCCCATCCCAAATACTGTGTGTGTTTGCCAAGCCCGGAGGTGAACGTCGTGTCCTCAAACGTCGCTGCGCCCAAGTTGTGATAGAGAGACGGCGTGTCTCCCGCGAAATTCGTCTTTACAATGTCGAGGTTGCCGTCCATGTCGTAGTCCGCCGCAGAAACGCCCATACCCGCTTGCGGCTTCCCATCCGCGCTCAACGCGCAGCCCGCTTCCATCGCAATGTCCGTGAATTTTCCGTTTTTGTTGTTCTGGTAGAGTGCGCTCGCCGTTGAATCGTTCGCTACATATATATCCGGCCAGCCATCGTTATCAAAATCCCCGGTCAGCACTCCTAGCCCGTATGTCCCGTTTGCGCTCAGAATCCCGCTCGACTCCGAAACATCCGTAAACGTCCCATCGCCGTTATTGTGAAACAGAATATTCTTTCCACCGATCAGTCCCGGCGGACCGCAGGCCACCATCACGCCCTTATAGAGGCAGGGCCCCGACTCCGGAACGGGCGCCGTCGCCAAATCCATATCAATGTAGTTGGCCACGAATAGATCCAGCTTCCCGTCGCGGTCGTAATCCACAAACGCGCAGCCCGAATTCCACCGCTTTCCGTTTCCGCCGACTCCCGCCTTCTCTGTCACATCCGTAAACGTCCCATTGCCGTTGTTGTGATAGAGAACGTTCTTGCCGAAATAGCTCACGAACAAATCTTCGTACCCGTCATTGTCGTAATCGCCGATGCACACACCTTGCCCCCAGCCGGTGTGTACGAGACCGGCCTTCTCCGTCACATCCGTAAACGTCCCATCGCGATTGTTCCTGAAAAGATGCGAGTGCGGCTCCTGCCCTTTCGGAAATCCCTCGAGCCGCCAGCCGTTTACCAGAAAAATATCCAGCCAGCCGTCGTTGTCGTAGTCATAAAAAGCCACGCCGCAGCCGGTGGTCTCCAGCAAGTACTTGTTCTTGTGCTCGCTGCCGTAAATCGTCTTGGCATTCAGCCCGGCCGGCTTCGCCACGTCCAGAAAACTCACGCCTAGCGGAGCGGAATTCCCTCCTTCCAACTTCTGCACTTCCGTCCACGGTACGCGAGACCCTCCGCCGCCAAACGCTGGCCGCAGCGCCGCCAGCAGGTTTTCCAGCGACACCACCAGCGCAGACCGGCTCAACGACTTCAGAAATTTTCGCCGTGGAAATGACAATCGCGCCGCTACCCTTCCCTTTAGCCGGAACGAAACGCGTGCTACACTCCACCCGTTTCTTTGGGTTTCCAAAATTGGTCCTGCAAACCCTGAACTAAAATAGACAGCGCAGCGGGCCTTTGCAAGCAAGCCGCGCCAATCGTACTTTCATATGAAAATTTCCCAACGCTTTTTCTTAACGGTTCTGCTGCTCGCCTGGTTCGCAGATCTTTTCTCGCCCCCAGCTTATCCACAGAATCCTGCTCCTTCACCAAAGCACCTCGAACTCTCCCGCTCCGCTCGCCCCTGGGAATTTCTCTCCTCCGTCGGAAAGAAGGCCAGCCTCCTCGGCAATGAATCCGGCGTCGTCGAAGCCTGGGTCTATCCGCTCAAAATTCTGCGCGACTTGCGCCTTGCCATCCTCACTGAAGGCCGCACAATTCCGGCCGAATCTCTCGTCCGCTCCGTCATCGCGCATCCCGAATCCACGACGCTCATCTATTCGAGCGACACTTTTTCCATCCGCGAAACGTTCGTCGCTTCCCTCAACCAGCCCGGCGCCGTTATCGAACTCCAAGTCGAAACTGAGCAACCCCTAGAAATCGAAGCCAGCTTCATTCGCGATTTTCAACTCGAGTGGCCCGCCTCCATGGGCGGCACGTACATCAGCTGGAGCGACCCGCTCCACGCTTTCGTTTTTGGTGAAGACCGCAAGACATTTTCCGCGCTCGCCGGCTCTCCCACCGCCGCAACTCCGCAACTCGAATACGAAACCAACTATAGCGGCACCCACCGTAGCAGCATGCGCCTCGGTATCACTAACAAAGGGCGCGACACCAAGGTCATCGTCATCGCCGGTTCCATCAATGGCCTCCCGGAAGCCGAGAGCACCTACAAACAACTCGCCGCCGATTACCAGAAACTGCGCAGCGAATCCGCCACCTTCTACCAGCAATATTTGCAGCGCACTGTCAGCGTAGAACTCCCCGACGCCAATCTCCAGCGCGCCTATGACTGGTCGCGCATCAGCCTGATCCAGGGACTCGTTTCGAATCCCACTATGGGCGACGGCCTCATCGCTGGCTATCGCGCCTCAGGCGAAAGTTACCGCCCCGGCTTCGCCTGGTTCTTCGGACGCGATTCCCTCTGGTCTGGCCTCGCGCTCAACAGCGAAGGCGATTTCGCTACCACTAAAACCGCTCTCGAATTCATCGCCAAATTCCAGCGCGACGACGGAAAAATTCCTCACGAAATCGCGCAGGGCGCCAGCTTCGTCGATTGGTTCAAAGCCTATCCTTACGCCTACGCCTCCGCCGACGCCACTCCCCTCTACATCATCGGCGTCGACGATTACGTCATCGCCAGCGGCGACATTGAATTCGCGAAAGTGAACTGGCCGCACATCGCCAAAGCTTACGAATTTCTGCGCTCCACCTATAATGCGAACGGCTTCCCGCGCAATTTCGGCATCGGCCACGGCTGGGTCGAAGGCGGCCCGCTCCTCCCCATCGAATCGGAGTTTTATCAGAGCGGCCTCGCCGCCGCCGCTATCCGCTCACTCGCTCATCTTTCGCAGCTCACCGGTAAAGACGCCGACGCCAAATCGCTCGCCGCGCAATTTCACAAAGAACACAAACAGCTCAACGACGCGTTCTGGTCTGCCGAGAAAAAAATCTATGCGTTGGCGCAAGGCCGAGACAACCAACGCGTGGACGAGCCCAGCGTCCTCGCCACCGTCCCCATGTGGTTCGGCCTCACCGACGAAGGCAAATCCCAGCAGATGATCTCCGCCCTCGCCGCTCACGAACATCAAACGGACTGGGGCATGCGCATCATTTCCAACCGCGCCGCAAAATTCAGCGGCGGCGGCTACCACTACGGCTCCGTCTGGCCGCTTTTCACAGGATGGGCTTCGGTCGCCGAATACCGCTATCACCAAGCCCAGCCCGCCTACGACAATCTCCGCGCTAACGCGCTGCTCGCGCTCGACGGCTCACCCGGCCACGTCACCGAAGTCCTCTCCGGCGACTACTACCAGCCGCTCGCCACCAGCTCCCCGCATCAAATCTGGTCCGCCGCCATGGTCCTAAGCCCGCTCCTCCGCGGCCTCTTCGGTCTCGAGTTCAACGTGCCCGAACACACGCTCACGTTCGCTCCACATCTCCCCGCCGACTGGAGGGAATTCGCCGTCCATCAAATCGTCGCCGGCAGCGATTCTCTAGATCTCGATTTCTCCCGCACCGC
>DASSYL010000052.1:0-4805 GCA_035703315.1 Candidatus Acidiferrum sp.
AACGGCATGATGGTTCTTTACGCCCTCGGTTTCACCGTAATTTTCTTCCTCGTCGCCGCTCTCTACTGGAACGCTTGGCGGCAGAGAGATGCGCTCGTTCTCAATGGCATCGAGCGTCTGCTCACAATCTCCTCCATCGTCGACGCTCTAGGCATCGCCGCCATCGGTCTGATCGCCTGCCTTGCGGCTCTTATCCTTCCGCCTTCTTGGGTCCTCTACTCCGCTCTGCTCTATTTCCTGATGCTTCCATGGAAAGCCCTCAATGGCATCTACTTCGGACGCAAGGCCCGCCATCTCCGAAGTCTCATCAACCCCCAACCCGGCCTGCCGTAGGAAACCTCGAAAAACGCAAGCGCCTCTTGACTCTGGCCCTAAATTGTCTATGAAGGAGTCTGTCTTAAGCCTCATCGGTCCGAGTTGCGCGCTCTCCCGGGAACTTTTGAGCAAGGCGTATTCTCAATGAGCGCGACGAGACCCTCGCGGCTCTTCACGAGGACCAAACATCTCCCGCCTGCTCCATCGTTCTCAGTGCTGACGATCGTGGCTGGTCTATTGGCTGTCGATTGAATCAAACGGCTTTCGGCGGCTTCCCTACAAACTGCTCCTGCGAACCTTTACTTCCATGAATTTCTTTGGCGGCTGTGATCCAATCGTGATCTCGTGTAATTCCGTCCACTCGCCCTTCTCATTGATCCGCAACTCTGAATGTGTGTGGATCTCTCCCAGCATAAAGCCCCAGCTGATCCCTTCTCCGTGATTCGCGAGTTTCACATCGGTCTCCAGGAACCGCCCGTCGTTAAACGCTCGCAGGCGATACGTCCGGCTCTCATCGTGGTAAGAAAGGATCCCCAGCGCCTGCAAAATCGACTCTCCACCCAGCTTCTTCCTCCCTACTCCCTCGATCATCAGCACCAGGCCTTCGAGTTTGTATTGCGCTTCCTCGGTCTGTTCCACTTCCACGCTCTCGCCAGCTCCGCGCAAAATCCGTGCCTCGCCGGCCCACCGCCCAGACAGAAAAGCCAGTTTTTTCATCGCAGCGCGTTGCGCGTCAAGGTCTGGAGTTTGTGGCCATGCCGTCATTTTGGGGCCATGCTACCACCGAACCTCCGGTCGCGTTCACCTCTCGCTTGCGCCGTCGGGTCCGGAGAGTTATTCGGTTCTTTTCTGCCCGACAGGCCGACTGAATCAGACCGTCTCGACCGATAGGGCCGAGTCGGCTCTTGGCCTTTAGGCTGCGCTTTCGTTTCGGGGCGCCCGCGCAGCGGGATGCTCCGTCACGCTGGAGTTTGCGTCCGTGGAGTTCGTCTTACCCAAAGCCACCTTTTTATCCCCTTTAGAATGAATACTTACCCGGAACAGCCGGGTAGGGTATCCAAGGTCAGAACCAGTACGGCACGCCCGCTTTCCCGCGCCGGCGTTTGCACTACATTCCGAATGTCGTGCCGATTTCGGTAGGAATCCGCGAGCAGACAGGTGAGACAGGGTACCGGCTACAACTTCCCGGCTCGACCAGCCACGAGTCACCAGTCACGATGCACCGGTCACATCTTGTAGCGGCCCATGTCCTCATCGTTCAGGCCCTCGAGCCAGTTGCGCAGCTGTTCGTTGGTGGTGCGCTCGGTCAAGGCACTGGAGACTTTGGAGTTTTTCAGAACTTGCTCATCCACAAAAATCGGGCAATCCATGCGCAGCGCCAGAGCCAGCGCGTCGCTCGGTCGCGAATCAATCGTCATCATCTGACCGTCGCGTTCGACGCAAATCAGCGCGTAAAACGTGTCGTCCTTCAATTCGTTCACCACGATCTTGTCCACACGAACATCGAAGCCGAGAAAAACATTTTTCAGCAAGTCATGCGTCATGGGCCGGGGAGTTTGCACTTTTTCGATTTCGAGGGCGATGGCATTCGCCTCATAAACCCCCACCCAGATGGGGAGGACGGCGCTGCCCTGCACGTCTTTGAGGACCACGATCGGCATATTGGTCACCGGGTCCATCATCAGGCCACGAATGTTCATTTCCAGTTCCATCGCGCCCTCCTGACAAGTTTGTATCACCGCGCGCGCACGAGGACAATACGCTTTTTCAACTGTCACAAATTAGTAGCATGGGTGGTGCGGACGAGCCGGAGAATGGCAAGTTACGGCGCTGCTGTATGCTCACCAAGCAGACTGTTGGGAGTGCAGCCGGTGACACGCACGGGAACGTACTGGCCCAGGATCGTGGCATTGGTAGACGAAAAATTCACGACCCGGTTGCAGGAGCTATGGCCGTACCAGTGGTTTTCTTTCTTCGATTGGCCATCCACGTGGACTTCGAAGATTTGATTTTGCAGCTTGCTGAGCGCGTCCACCTGGATCGCGCGCTGCCGTTCCATCAACACCGCCAGGCGTCGGCTCTTCTCTTCCTCCGGGATCGCATCCGGCATCGAAGTCGCGGGCGTATTCGGCCGCGGCGAATACTTGAACGAAAACACCCCTTCGTATTTCACTTCATCCAGCAGCGAAAGCGTCTCGCCAAAATCGGCGTCGGTTTCACCGGGAAAACCGACAATCACGTCGGTCGTGACCGCAATGTGCCGCTTCGCGGCGCGAATCATCGCTATTTTTTCCAAATATTCCGCGCGCGAATACGTTCGCTGCATCGCCCGCAGCACCCGACTGGAACCGGACTGCACCGGTAAGTGCACGTGGTTCGAGAGCGCCGGATGCGCATCAATCGCTTCCACAATGTCCGGCGTAAAGTCGCGCGGATGCGACGTGGTAAAGCGCACGCGCCGAATCCCCGCAACTTGCGCGGCTTCGAGCAGCAATTCGCTGAAGCGCATTCTGCGCGGCGAAGGATCGGCATAGGAATTCACCGTCTGCCCGAGAAATTGCACTTCGGAGTACCCCATTCCGGCCAGGCTGCGCAGCTCGGCAAGAACACGCGCAGAGTCGCGGCTGCGTTCCGGACCGCGAGTAAACGGCACCACGCAATACGCACAGGCTTTGTCGCAGCCTTCAATAATGGTGATATACGCGCGCCAGGGATTGTCGCGCCGCGTCACCTCCGTCTCGAACGTTTCGTCGGTGTCGTTGTCGAGGCCAGTAACGCGCTCCTCGCCAGCTTCTAGCCGAGCGAGCATCTGCGGGAGGTTGCGATAACTCGCTGAACCACAGACCAGGCTCACCCACGGAGCGCGGGAAAAGATTCGCTCGCCCTCCTGCTGCGCAACGCAGCCAAGCACGCCAATCTTTGGCTTGTTGCCGAGCGATTGCCCCGCCGCGGCGTCGACGTTACTCAACGTGCCGTAGCCGCCTTTGGCAAGCGCTTCGCGGTAAACACCCAGCCGCGAAAAAACT
The DNA here is from genome assembly GCA_035703315.1 of Candidatus Acidiferrum sp. Lineage (GTDB taxonomy): Bacteria > Acidobacteriota > Terriglobia > Acidiferrales > UBA7541 > Acidiferrum. Next base: position 3,342 of record DASSYL010000052.1, read on the forward strand.
TTTTGCGCGGCTTTTTCGCGGATGCTGCAGGTGTTGTATAGAATCAGGCTCGCCGCTTCCGGCGTCTCTACCTGCCGGTAACCGCGCGCCAGCAGCACACCTGCGACTTTTTCCGAGTCGTGCTCGTTCATCTGGCACCCGAACGTCTCCAGGAAAAAAGTGCCGCGAGTGCCGTCGCAAGTTGCGGGTATCGCGAACGTGGACGGCAAACCCTGGGCATGTTCATCGCTCGTTGCCGCAGCGGCATGCGGAGCGACCGCAGGCGCGCCGGTGAGTGATTCCAGTCGAATATCGAAACTGCCGCCCATGGTTAGCAATTTTATCACACCAGCAAGAGCCGGCCGCTTGCAGCAACAGCGCGCCACGGCCGCCCAGCTACAAATGAAAATGCCGCCGGAAGCGTACGCCTGGCGAACGGGCGGTCTTCTGGCGGCATGGTCAGAAACGGAAGAGCCGTTATTGCTTTTCGTAAACCGCGGTGCTAGTCACTTTCTTGCCGTCGGCAGTAGTCTGGGTGGAGACGACGGTACGTGTCTTTCCGTCCGCGGAAACGGTGATCTTGGCAGTCAGCACCACCTTGTCGCCCTTCTTTCCGGTGGCTTCAAGTGTGTGGTCATTGACCTTTTTGTAGGCCCGCGTATCGGTCATGGGATTGCCGGTAACGGGATAATCCTTTCCGTCGTACTTGCCGGTCCACTCGTCATGAGTGGCCTTGCCGTCGGCGCTCACACCGTCCAGAGTCACTTTGACGGTGTCGCCCATAACTTCGTAGGTGACGGTAGTGTTTTTGACTGCTCCGGCACCCATTTTGGATTTGGCTTCGTTCAATTTCCACGTGCCTGTGAAGGCGTCCGCCGCAAAAACCGCGGCAGCCGCCAGGCACACAATCAGCGAGGCAAAAATGACTTTTAATTTCATGCACTCCTCCTCGGAGCAAAGACTAGCGGTAGGCCCAATTGCGGCGAATTTTAGCGCCCGGGGACGAAGTTAGCAACTATCAACGGTCCGAGACGGCGAACGGCATAGGCCTCTGTCGTGATGCGAGCGTCCACGCAGCCCCAAAAAAGGACTTGCAGGATGGTGGTGACCACAACGGCACGCAGAGCGTGATTCGTTGATTCGACTCCGAGCGTATGCTACGTTGCTAAAGACCAGCAAATTTATTCACACTGAGGGACGAACATTTCCTTTTTTCTGATTGCAGCCTTCGCGGTCGATCTCGGAAAGATTCTGGAACAAACGACCTGGGTCGCGCGCGGTGTTTTGGGCCTTTTGCTGTTCTTCTCCGTCATCTCGTGGGGCATGATCTTCCAAAAACTTAGCCTCTTCGGCCGCGTTCACCGGGCCAGCGACCAGTTTTTGCGGATTTTTCGAGCGACGCGCGGCGTGGCCAATCCGCAGGCGCTGGCAGCGGCCGGTTCGCCGTTCGCCAATGTGTACGCGGCGGGATACCGCGAACTGCAA
>DASSYL010000152.1:0-6969 GCA_035703315.1 Candidatus Acidiferrum sp.
CGAATTCCTTGGGAGTGGCGTGCCGCGCCGACAACGAAAGGCACCTGCCAAGCGCTCCCACACCTACGCAAGGGCTAACGTCTCCGTTGAAGTTGCGTCTGCCGAGTAGCGTCCTGGTGGTCCAGGACGCCGCGTCGCAGATTTCTTCCCAAGGCCCAGAGTCGGTATCGGCCGGGGGGTCCGAGCACAAGTTTTGGGACCGGGAAAACATGGCGCTCTTTGCCGCGGTCGGCGGTTCGCGAGCACTGGATTATTCATCCACGCTAAATATGCGCCGGCGCGGACGGCAGGAAGTCTTTTTGACCAACGAAATTGTGGACAACCATCCGGCTTTTGCCGCCATTGAAGCAGGCGGCACGGCAATTTCGATAGGCGCGTCTTACTTATTTCATCGTTATCACCATCATCGGTTGGAGCATTGGACTTCCATCGTACACGCCAGCCTGACCACGGCGGGGGCAGTGCGTAACTATGGCCTTAAGACCGCGCATCCCTGAAGCGTGCCTTAAATCTTTCTGTGCCGTGCTTCCCTCCGGCGGCGCAAACCATCTAATTAAATTAGGATTGGGCTGTTTGCTGCGGTCGCAAGCGCGGTTGCAAGCGCAGGAGTTGTGCTGCATACTCGCGGCGCCCAGGCATCCGCCTTGCCCCGGCGGTTCGCGCTCAAACGCATGCTGCGAGAAGGACTTATGCCCCGCCGAAGTTTTGCGCGGATGTTGAGTACGCTGGTTTCCATGGTTTGCGGCATCGCGTTCTATTCCGCCGGGCTGCACGCGCAGGAATCGCCCACCGTTCGCACGCCCCCGCCCCAACAGATCGAGCCGCCCGCCACGCAGCCGGCTTCCACTGCACCCAGTGAAGTCGAGCGCTATACGCTGTCGCACGATCGTTACGAAAAGGCCGTGGCGTATTCGCGCGCTGGTTATGCGCTTTATTTTCTCTCCGTCTTTATCGGATTTGCGGTGTTACTGGTGGTTTTGCGCACCGGCTTTGCCGGACGAGTGAGGGATTTCGCACAACGCAAAACAGAAAACCGTTTGCTGCAAGGACTTATTTTTATTCCGCTGCTGGTGTTGATTCTTCGTTTTGCCGATCTGCCGGTTCATGTGGTGTGGCATTCGCTTTCGCTTCACTATCAGCAATCCGTGCAGGGCTGGGGATCGTGGCTGTTGGACTGGGGAAAAGTTGGGCTGATGCACGTGATGTTTTACGTGATCATGGGGCTGTTGCTGTATTTCGCCATTCGCCGCAGCCCACGGCGCTGGTGGTTCTATTTCTGGCTCTTGGCCCTGCCTTTTTTACTCGCCATGTTTTTTCTGGAGCCGCTCATCATTGATCCATTGTTTTTCAAGTTTGAGCCATTGGCCACGAGCCAACCGGCACTCACCAATGATTTGGTGAAGCTCACGCATCGTGCCGGACTGGACATTCCGGCCGAGCGTATGTTTTTGATGAATGCCAGCAGCAAGACCAACGAGCTCAACGCCTACGTGACGGGCTTCGGGGCGTCCAAGCGGGTGGTCATCTATGACACGCTGCTGAAAAAGATGAGCCCGCAGGAGACGCTTTTCGTGTTCGGCCACGAATCGGGACACTACGTCCTGAATCACATACGCAACGGCATCGTTTTTCTTGCGGCAGTGCTGCTGGTTGCGTTTTATCTGGCCAATCGCTTGTTGAACGCGGTGCTCGACCGCTGGGGCGCAAGCTGGAAAATTTATGGACCGCAGGACTGGGCCGCGCTGGCTATCTTGCTGCTGCTGATTGAAGGGATGGCTTTTCTTTCCTCGCCGGTGGTCAACGGTTATAGCAGGAACCAGGAACACAACGCGGACGTTTTTGGCCTCGAGTTGATTCACGGTATCGTGCCCGGCTCCGGCCAAGTCGCCGCGCATTCGTTTCAGGCGATGGGAGAAAATGACCTGGCCGATCCGAACCCGCCGGCGTTCATTACGTTTTGGCTGTATACGCATCCGCCGTTGGCGGAACGACTGGTATTTGCTCACGCCTACGATCCCTGGGGAAAGGGTCAGTCGCCGAACTACATTAAGGAGCAAAAGTAGCCGGTAAGCTTTGGCGAGCTAGGTTACGCGTGATGAGCGCGTGCTCGTTCTTCTGTTTTGTTTCGCTGATTGCGCCGAGCGAATGCTGCTACCTTGTGACGATTTCCGCAAAGTGCCATGGAGCACCAGCGGCGCCGGCGGGTTCGCGAGTCATCGTAAAAAAAAATCTGACATTGAGGATTGGCGCACTGTTTGAGGTTCTGGCTGGTGCCTTCGGCAATGAGCTCGGCGCCGGAGCGTGCGATTGCCGCCAGCAGCCATTCCAGGCCCTCCTCGCGAGCCACGAATCCGAGACGCCACGATTCGCCATTCCACTGCAGCTCGTCGTGGCCTTCGGTAACCCTCATAATTCGGTTGACCGGTTCGGCCCACTGCGGTTGCAGCCGCTGACTGCGCAGCCTTCCCCACAAGATTTGACGTAGGGAGAGGCCTAACCTTTCTGCATGCCCTAACAGGGATTGCGCCGCGCGCGGATCAGTCTCGGCTAAAGCTCGGATGTGTCTGCTTCTCTCCTCGGAAACGATTTGCTTCACGGTCAGAAAGTCCACAAATTCATTCCAGGACACAGCTCGCTCGGTTGGATCGCCCGGGGCGAAGGCGAGGTTCGCGAAATCCAGGCACAGGCGATTGCCCGCGAAAGCCGACGAGTTGGAATCCGCACTCATGTGGGCTCCTTCGTGTCTTACAAACAACTAACTGCTAAAAGTTAGTCTTCTGGTTAGGTATAGTCAATACTATTCCGGGACGATTCGCTTACGGGAGCCACTTCGTACCAGGAATGCCGCCCGACTTTATGTTACCGTCTTACCTTCCATGGACGACCAAAGCCCAGTTCTTCCGCCTTCGACGCCGCCCTCTCCGCAGTTGCCGTTGCAGGTTTCGCGGCATCCGCTGAACATAGTTTTCTTTAATGATCGCGGCCTCCGGTCCGGTTGGCGCATTGTCATTTATCTCTTTCAAATCCTGCTTTTGAGCGTTGCGCTCAGCTTTATTCTGGGTCGCGTACTGCACGTACCTAAAACCGCCTCGCCGGCAATGTGGCAACTCTTCCTGCAGGAGGGCCTTTCGTTTCTTATTGTGTTCTTGCCCGCTCTGGTGATGTCGCGCATCGAGTCCCGACCAGCCGGTGACTACGGGTTGCCGGTGCGTACGATGTTCGGACTGAATTTCTGGCACGGCTGCCTGCTGGGGATTGCGGAAATATCCGTTCTCGTTGCGTGCATCGCCGCATTTGGCGGCTACCGCTTTGGCGCACTGGACCTTCACGGACCGGCCATTCTTCGCTGGGCGCTCTTGTGGGCGATCTTCTTCGTGATGGTGGGCCTGTTTGAGGAATTCACCTTTCGCGGCTACTTACAGTTCACGCTTGCGGATGGCATCGGCTTTTGGCCGGCCGCTTGGATTCTTTCATTGGGATTCGGGTCCGTCCACCTGATGAATAAGGGGGAGTCTCCCGTTGGCGCATTGAGCGTTGTAAGTATTGCTCTGGTTTTTGCTCTTGCTCTCAGACGTACCGGCAACCTGTGGCTGGTTGTCGGCTGGCATGCGGCTTTCGATTTCGGCGAGACCTTCCTATTCTCGGTGCCGAACAGCGGCAACGTGTTTGAAGGCCATCTTTCGAACGCTACCTTGCATGGCCCAGTGTGGCTCACCGGAGGAACGGTTGGCCCGGAGGGCAGCGTCTTCAGTTTCGTTACGATGGCTGTCGCAGCGTTTTATGTTCACAAGGTGTTTCCGAAAAAAAACCGCGTCGTTGCGGCCTCGGCGGATTCTTCTGCGGCCTTGCCCGTCGCTTAGTGAACCAACTCAGAGACCAGCACCAGCTGGACACCCTGTTTTTTCACCTCTGGTAGCATTTCGCGCAGCGCCGCAAGCGTTGTGGGGTGTGGATGCCCGATAGTAATGGCCTCGCCTTTCTGCTTTGCGCCGCGCAGCGCCAGTTGCAGCTGCCGTTTTGTCGCGTCCTTGGATTGCGTGTCGTCAAGAAAAGGCACGTTGCGAAATGCAGTCGGCACGCCCTCGCGTTTCGCCGCGTCAAACGCGACGGTCGCTGCCGTAGTGCGGCTGTCCACGTAGAAAACGCCCTCATCCTTCAGTTCGCGCATCAATGCGTCCATCAATGCGGGATCGGCCGTAGCTTGCGACCCTTGATGATTGTTGACGCCGTTCGCCCCTGGAATTGCGTCGAGCATCTGCTCGACCATGTTGCGCACTTCTTCCGGAGAGAGGCCAGGTCGCAACTCTTGCCGCTCGGGCGATTCATTCGCGACCGACTGCATCGGCAGATGGAGCATCACCTCGCATCCACGTTGGCGCGCGTCTCGCGCGATTTCCTGCGAATGCGCGTGGAACGGAAGTATGGAAACCGTGACGGGGACGTGCAGCGCGAAAATCGCGTCGGCAGCGCCGCGATCGCTGCCCAGATCGTCGATCACAATCGCCAGCCGCGGCTGTTGAGATGACGCGAGACTCCCCTCCGCCGAAATCACCAGCGGTTCGATCTCAATACGGTGAGTGATGGTGCCGTGAGCGCGCAGTACCAACCGAACGCTTCGGCTGTTGGCAATTTCCGGGTCGACCGTGAGCCCGTGCCGCCTCGCGATGGCTTCCAGTTTTTGCTGCACGGTAGTTCCGGTGGGCGAATCAGCCGCGCCGCGCAATCCAATGTACAGCTCTTCCCTTTTAGTTCCGCTCGATTTTTCGCGCGATGGCCGTGACTTGACCACCGATCCTTTGGGCGCGATTTCCGCCGCCGCTTGCGCCATTTCTTGGGTGATTTGGTGGATCTCGGCCGATGTCAATTTTCCCGGTTTGCTACGCTTGCACCCACCGAAAGACACGAGAAGCAAGATCGCGCACAAAATGGCGCAAATGCCGAGGATTCTTGCTTGCAAGTTTCGTGTGCGAAGCCCTTGGTGTAACGCGTCGTCCGACTGCACCGACGTTCTACGCCGCCTTTTTCGCGGGCGCCTTCAGAAGGTCGACGGCCTTTTTGTACACTGCATCCTCGGGGGATAATGGTCGCGGCTCGGCCGGCGCTTGCGCTGCCTGACCACTGCTGTTGTCGTCCTCGTCACCGTCATCCGCCGATGCGGCTGCCTGGCGAACCACCTCGGTCGGCGTCACGCCCTCTTCCAAAATGGATTTGCCATCGAAATTGTAGTAATTCGCTACGGTCAAGATCAGCGCGGAACCGTCGTCAATCGTGATTAATTTCTGCTCGGAAGCCAGCCCGAAGCTGCGCTCGCCGACGATGTCGCCGCGGTGCGTTCCGCCAATCGCTGAGGCCAGGACCTCGGCCGCGCCGGAGGTGGAACCGTCAATCAGCACAGAGACCGGGCCCTTCCAAACGACCTTGCCTGGCTCGGCAGCGAACGTCTGCGACGAAACGGTCTGGCCCTTTAGGGTCGCCAGGTTTCCGCTCGGGATGAATAGCCGCGCAACGGCAAGCCCTTCCGAAACGGGGCCCCGCCCGCAATCGCGCAAATCCAGCACTACTTTGTGAACGCCCTGCTTTTCCGCTTCCTGCAAGCGCGCTTTCACTTCGTCCGCACGTCCCGTGTCCAGGCTTGTCAAGCGCAAAGCCAGAATGTCAGGGTCCGTTTTCTGGCTCACAATCTTTGCTGGAGCCAGCTTTTCGCGCACGATGTCCACCGACTCCGGCTCGTTCTTGCCGCGCCGGATCACACCCACCTTCACTCCGCTGCCCGGCTGTCCGCGCAACAGGTTCATGGCCTGCCCGACGGACATTTCGCGCGTTGTAAATCCTGCCACGGACTCAAAAATATCGCCGCCGCGAATCCCCGCCTTTTCTGCCGGACTCTCCGGCAGCACCGAAACGACGATGATGTATCCAAAGCGCTTGCTGAGAGTGAGCCCGGTGTCGCCCGGATTCGTGCTCGCCGCCTTCTGCTTGTATTCCGTATATTCGCGCGGAGTCAGGTAGCTCGATTGCGGATCGAGCGACTCCAGCAATCCGTGCAGCGCTCCGGCCGTCACCAGGTGCATGTTCGGCTCGTCGACATAATCGGATTGAATCTTTTGCAGCACTTCGCCGTAAACCGTCAGCGATTTGTATGCGCGCTCTTCGTGCGTCTGCCCCAGGACGTGTCCCAACCCGGCATAACAGAAAATGGCGACCGAAATGGCGATGATAGCGATCCTGGCGGTGCGGTTCATTCTTTGCCCTTCCTGAACGGATGCGACGCTGATACTCGAGAAAGTATAGCACCGTACCCAGTTGGGACGCGCCACCAACCATAAAGGAAGCCTGGCGGTTGAGACTGCCCCTAAAAGGCGGGCTTGGCATAGCAACACGAGCCGCAGCGGGCGCCACGGCTTATCGCCAAATTTGTTGTATGTTTACCACAGCAGTCTTCGGGATTAAACTCATCTCAACGGTTAAGTAATTGAAGACAATAGAGAAATTGCTCTCCATGCGAATGGCAAACAACATGCTACCTTAAATAGTGGGGCTAATGTTTCAAACTACTATCCAGCAAGAAGTAGCGACCGAAGGCGTCGGTCTTCACACCGGCGTTTTTGGCCACCTCCGGTTGGTCCCCGCGCCGGGCGACACTGGCATCGTGTTCCGCCGTACGGACCTGGATAACTTCGCAATTGAGGCCAGCGGTCGCAATGTAGCTCGCGTCAGCTACGCCACCAGCTTGATGAAGCAGGGCGTGTTGCTCTCCACCACCGAGCATCTCCTGGCAGCTATTTATTCGTCTGGTGTGGACAACGTCTTTATCGATATTGACGCCATCGAAGTCCCCATTCTCGATGGTTCCGCCGAACCGTTCTTGCGGTTGTTGGACGAAGCCGGCATCCGCCGCCTGCGCCGGCGCCGTCGCTATCTCAAAATCACCAAACCGGTGGAAGTGGTCGAAGCTGACCGTCGCATCGG
>DASSYL010000280.1:0-3151 GCA_035703315.1 Candidatus Acidiferrum sp.
GTCGCTGACGAACGCGAGCCGTTCAGGCTCGGGTAGGAATTGAGTCCATTCAACAAAGGTGACCGACCCAAAGGCCACGAAGGCCGAGCGAGCTTGGAAATCCCACGCTTTGTCTGCCGTGTGGATGCGTTCGACGCGAAAACCGTTCTCTTCGGCTAAAGCGCGGTATTTCTCAGGCGTCAGATGGAGGTACGGATCGCTAAAGCGGTGGAAATACTTAGCCCAAAGTGATGAGAGACGCGTCTCTTCGATCACATTTTCGAGACTCTTGCGCTGGCCGGCCGGGACGAGCCGAAGTTGTGCTGTGCCGCTGGACTTCAGGGCAGAGCGTATGGAACGCAAGGCTTGCTCTTGCTCCGGCACCCAGTGAAGCGCGTTGAATGAGACCACCAGATCGAATTCGTGGCGAAAAGGCAATTGCCGGGCCTCAGCTACTTCGAAGCGTAGATTCGGCCGCACTTCCGGTCCGAACTGGTGCCTTGCAGAAGCGATCATGTCCGCGGACGAATCGACGCCGAGGACCGTCCCCGCTGGCACACGAGAGGCGATCTCTGCGGTGACTTTCCCGTTCCCACAGCCAACATCCAAGACGCGCTCGCTGCCGTTTAGCTTCAGCAGTGCGAGCACTTCCGTGGCCATGGTCTGCTGAAGTGCCGAGATCCTGGCGTATCCGCAAGCGTCCCACTCAGTCATCGTTCATGTCTGGAGCGGTCGGGCCAGGCGGACGACCCTATCCGTGCTGACAACTCCAGCTTGATCGTCTACTGGGCGGTAAAGCCGCCGTCGATGATAATGTCCTGCCCCGTAGTGAAGGCCGCGTCCGGAGAACAGAGCCAGAGGACCGCGCCGGCGATCTCTTCCGGCGTCCCGACGCGGCCAGTCGGATTTTGCGCTTCGATAGCTTTTTCATGTCGGTTTGACCTTCGCCGAAAGCGCGGTCGAACATTTCCGTCTGAATCGGGCCCGGTGAGACACTGTTGACGCGAATTCCGTCCTTGGCAAATTCCAGGGCAGCCGTCTTGGTCAGGCCGATGACGGCAAACTTGCTGGCCACGTAAACTGATGCTCCCGGAAATCCGACATGCCCGCCGACGGAGGAAGTATTTACGATGGCCCCGCCGCCAGAGCGAAGCATCGCGCGGATTTCGTGCTTCATCGACAGCACCACGCCGCAAATATTGATGTCGCAGACCTGTCGATAATGCTCGACGGTTTGCTCGGTTGTGAGCATCCGAAGTGCCCTTCGCTGCCGGCATTGTTGAAGGCAATATGCAAGGCGCCGAAGGTCGCGACCGTCTTCTCGATCAAGGCGATGATGTCCTCCTCCCGACCGACATCTGTTTGGACGAAGAGGGCCTTTCCGCCGGCAGAGGTAATCTCGCGGACAACATTTTCGCCTTCAGAAATGCGGCGGCCGGAGACAACGACGTTTGCGCCGTGCCGGGAAAAGGCCACTGCAGTTGCTTTGCCGATGCCGGAGGTGCCTCCGGTGATGACTACCGTCTTATTCTCGAATGTTTTCATGGTAGGAGTCTAGCATAGTGAATTTTTCCGCTTTGGTTTTCCCTCCGGCCCAACCATCGTCGGACTGTCGGCGATGAGGACACCGCCACTCCAGCCGATTGGGTTCGCGCAAGCCGTCCACTCACGCCGGAACTGCGCTCGTTTTTCGCGCCGTCAGCCGCCGAATGACCACGTAGAGCACCGGCGTAAAGAAGATTCCAAAAAGAGTGACACTTAACATTCCACCGAAGACCGCTGCGCCAAGGGAACGTCGCATCTCCGCACCCGCACCGGAGGAGAGGACAAGCGGAAGGACTCCGAGAATGAAGGCGAAAGAAGTCATTAGAATTGGCCTTAGACGCAGCCGCGCCGCCTCGGCGGCTGCTGAGAGCACGTCCATCCCTTGGTCCTCCTTTTGTTTGGCGAATTCAACGATCAAAATAGCGTTCTTGGCGGCCAGACCTATCAAAACAATCAAACCGATTTGCGTGAGGATATTGTTGTCTAGCCCGCGGGCCTGGACAAACCAAATAGCGCCGGAAAGACAAAGGGGGACGGTCAAGATTACGGCAAGCGGCAGAGACCAATTTTCGTATTGGGCGACCAGCACGAGGAAAACAAAGACGATAGCGAGGATAAACACTTGCCCGGCCGTTCCCCCGGCAATCTTCTCTTGGTAAGCTAGCTCAGTCCACTCGAGCGCGATTCCTGGAGGCAAGACCTGTTCGGCCAGACGTTCCATGGCTGCCAGCGCCTGTCCGGTCGAATACCCGCGTGCAGCTGCGCCTTGGACTTCCGCAGCCGGGAAGAGGTTGTAACGGACGAAACGGTCGGGCCCGGTGGTTTCGCGCAGGTCGACTATCGAGCCGAGCGGAACCATGTTACCGCTTCGATTCCTAGTTTTCAGCCGAAGCAGATCCGCCGCCTCATCGCGGAATGGAATGTCCGCCTGCGCGGTGACGCGAAAGGTGCGCCCGAAGAGATTCAGCTCATTGACAAAGACCGAGCCAAGATAGATCTGCATCGCAGAGAAAACATTTTCCAAGGGAACATCCAGCATCAGGGCCTTCACGCGATCGACATCGGCAAACAGTCGCGGCGAACTCGCGCGAAACGGGGAGAACGCTTGGGCGATCGCCGGATCACTGTTCGCCGCGGCGACCAAGCGTGTGGCGGCATCTTCGAGAGCCTTCGTTCCCAAGTTAGCTCGATCCAACAACATTAGCTTAAAGCCGCCTCCGCTTCCGATCCCCCGAACGGACGGCGGCGGGAGGACAAGGATCAGCGCTTCCTGAATGTCGGCGAATTTGGCCCGCAGGTCGGCGATAATCTTCTCGCCGGTGCGTCCAGTCTTCTTTCGCTCATCAAAAGGAGCAAAGGCCGGAAATAGAGCGGCGGCGTGTGGACTGTTAGCGAAAGTCGCTCCATTGAAACCGGCAAAGGCGACAACGTGCTGAACGCCCTCTACCTCGCGGGCGCGTTTGGTGAGCTCGCGGACAACGGCATCGGTGCGCTCGAGCGAGGCGCCGTCTGGCAACTGGGCGGCGATGAGCGCGTATCCCTGATCCTGCGTGGGAATGAAGCCCCCTGGCACAATTTGAAAACCAACCCACGCCAGCCCGAGAAGGAGCATATAGAAGGCCAGAGC
>DASSYL010000524.1:0-9644 GCA_035703315.1 Candidatus Acidiferrum sp.
TCCCGCATCGCGCCGACCGCCATGCTGTTTATCCCGTGCCGCAACGGCTACAGCCACCGCCCCGACGAATATGCTTCCCCCGAAGACATCGCCCGCGGCTCATTTATCCTGGCCGAAACCCTCGCCCGCCTGGCTCTCTGAGTTTCACCTCGCTTCCCATTTTCAGGCTGGCGCACTTGCTCTTCCTCTGCAAACCATGCAAATTAAAAATGCGCTCATGTCTCTCAACTTCATGCGCCAAGCCATCGCGCTGGCCCTGGAAAACGTCCGCAACGGCGGCGGCCCTTTCGCGGCCGTCATCGCCAAAAACGGCGCCCTCATCGCCACCGGGGGCAACCGTGTCACCGCCAGCAACGACCCCACCGCCCACGCCGAAGTCGTCGCCATCCGCGAAGCCTGCAAACGCCTCGAATCCTTTCAGCTCGATCACTGCGAACTGTTCACCACTTGCGAACCCTGCCCCATGTGCCTCGGCGCGATTTACTGGGCTCGCCCAGCCAAAGTCTTCTACGCCGCCACTGCCGCTGACGCCGCGGCCGCAGGCTTCGACGACGCCTTCATCTATCGCGAGCTCGGCGTTCCACCCCGCGAGCGCCGCATCCCCATGGACCAACTCCTACGCGACGAGGCCAACGCCATTTTCCAATCTTGGCTCGCCAAGCCCGACAAAACCCCCTACTGACTTTGGCGCTCTGTCTGGTTCTACGTTTGGCAACCTCTCCCCAACGCTCCACTCGCCGAGGTAAGATGGCTCACTCTACTTTCCGCTTCTTCCAAGGAGCCTCATGTCTCGTATCGTCCGTTGCTCCCTGATCCAGGCCACTAACGCTGAATCTCCGTCCAGCCCGCTCGATAAAATCAAGCAGACCATGCTGGACAAGCACGTCGCCATGATCAGAAAAGCCGCCTCCGACGGCGCTCAAGTCATCTGCCTGCAGGAAATTTTCTATGGCCCGTATTTCTGCGCCGAACAATCTACCCGCTGGTATGACTTCACCGAACCGATCCCCGCAGGGCCCACCACCAAGCTCATGCAGAAGCTCGCCGCCGAACTGCGCGTCGCTCTGGTCGTCTCCCTCTACGAAATCGAATCCGAAGGCATCTACTACAACACCGCCGCCGTCATTCACAACGACGGCAGCTACCTCGGCAAATATCGCAAGACACATATTCCCCATGTCGCTCCTGGTTTCTGGGAAAAGTTTTATTTCCGCCCCGGCAACCTGGGCTATCCCGTTTTCGATCTTGGCTTCGCCAGAATTGGCGTCTACATCTGTTACGACCGCCACTTTCCCGAAGGCGCTCGCGCTCTTGGCCTCAACGGCGCCGAAATCGTCTTCAATCCTTCCGCCACGGTCGCCGGCCTCAGCGAATATCTCTGGAAGCTCGAACAGCCCGCTCATGCCGCTGCCAACGGCTATTTCATCGCCGCCATCAACCGCGTCGGCACGGAAGCTCCCTGGAACATCGGGGAATTTTACGGCTCCAGCTATTTCTGCGATCCGCGCGGCCAGATTTTTGCTCAAGCCTCGCGCGACAAAGACGAAGTCCTCACCGCTGACCTTGACCTCGATATGATTTCGCAGGTTCGCAAGACCTGGCAGTTTTTCCGCGATCGCCGGCCGGACATGTACGAGGTTCTCGTCAAGCCGTAGCGGGGACGAAGGATCTGCTTTTCCGGTTGTTTTTCCGTCGCCCAGGAGCGTGATGTGACCACGGTACACAAACCCGACGCCGAACTCGCTGCGCGCTTCGCGGACCTCCACCCGCCTTTCGACGAGCCGTCCGCCCTCACCGAAGCCAATCGTTGCCTCTACTGCTTCGACGCGCCTTGCATCGCTGCCTGCCCCACGCACATTGACGTTCCGCGCTTCATCAAGAAAATCGCGCAAGGCAATCTGCGCGGCTCCGCGCTCACCATACTCGACGCCAACATCCTTGGCGCCAGTTGTTCCCGTGTCTGTCCGGTGGACGTTCTCTGCGAAGGCGCTTGCGTCTATCACCGCTACAATCAACAGCCCATCGAGATTGGCCGACTGCAGCGTTATGCCATGGACGCCTTCCTAGATAACGGTGCCGAGCTGCAGAAAAAGTCTGCGGCAACCAGGCCGGGTACAGTCGCCTGTATCGGCGCCGGTCCCGCGTCTCTCTCCTGTGCCGCCGAACTCCGCCAACAGGGATTCGCGGTCACGGTTTTCGAACGCAAGCCGCTACCCGGCGGCCTGAATACCTACGGCGTGGCCGAATACAAACTCCGTTCCGCTGACAGCCTCCGCGAAATCGAAATGATCCGACAACTCGGTGTCGACTTCCGTTTCGGCGAAGAAATCTCCGCTGGGAAACTCGCCCAGCTCGAAAACGAATACGACTTTATTTTTATAGGCGTTGGCCTCGGTGCGATGCACAAGCTTGGCATTCCCGGCGAAGACCACCCCGCCGTCATCAGCGCGCTCGATTTCATCGAGCGCTACAAAACGGGCGGCGATCTGTCTGTGGGCCGCCGCGTCGTCGTCATCGGCGCTGGCAACACTGCGATTGACGCCGCCCGCGCTGCGCGCCGCCTCGGCTCCGAAGTGGTCCAGATCCTCTACCGCCGGGATAAGGAACACATTTCCGCTTTTGCCTTCGAATACGATCAAGCTCGTGCCGAAGGCGTCGAATTCCGCTGGTGGACCCAGCCGGTCGCCATTCACGCCTACGGCCCAACCATCGCTGCCATCGAGTGTGTGTCCACCAATCCCGGGAACGCCGACTTACCCGTCGACGGACAAACATCCGAGAATTCCTCGACACGCGCCGCAAGCGTCCGTATCTCCTGCGACACGGTAGTCCCCGCCATCGGCCAATCCCCGCTGCTGCGCTTCTTAGAATCCTGTCGCGGCGTAAGAGTCGAATCCGGCCGCGTTCAAATCGACCGCGCCACCGGACAATCCGCCAACCCCAAATATTTCGCCGGCGGTGACTGCGTCAACGGCGGCCGCGAAGTCGTCGACGCTGTAGCCGACGGCAAACGCTCCGCCCTCACGCTCGCCCGCATGTTGGAGGCTGCGCATGCTTGAAAGAAATACCGCTCCCGACCTGTCGGTCCTTTTCGCTGGCAAGATTCATTCCCCTAACCCTTTCTGGCTGGCCTCCGCTCCGCCCACCAACTGCGGCGATCAGGTCATGCGCGCTTTCGACGCTGGCTGGGGCGGCGCCGTCTGGAAAACCCTCGGCGATCCAATCGTCAACGTTTCTTCCCGCTACTCTTCGGTTGACTGGAACGGCCAGCGCATGATGGGCCTCAACAACATCGAGCTCATCACCGACCGTCCACTAGAAACCAATCTCCGCGAAATCGCCGAAGTCAAAAAGCGCTACCCCAAGCACGCACTTATCGCTTCGCTTATGGTCGAATCGAGACGCGAAGCTTGGCACAAAATCGTGCAGCAATCCGAAGACGCCGGCGCCGATGGCCTTGAACTCAATTTTGGCTGCCCGCACGGCATGAGCGAACGCGGCATGGGCAGCGCCGTCGGCCAAGTTCCCGAATACACGGAAATGATTACCGGCTGGGTTAAGGAGAAAGCTCGCACTCCGGTTCTCGTCAAGCTCACGCCCAACATCACCGACATCCGCACGGTCGCTCGCGCCGCTAAACGTGCCGGGGCCGACGGACTCTCGGCTATCAACACCATCAACTCCATCACCGGAATTGATCTCGATACTTTCACGCCGCGCCCCAACGTGGACGGCAAGTCTGCGCACGGCGGGTATTGCGGCCCGGCCGTCAAGCCAATCGCGCTCAACATGGTTCAGCAAGTGCAGTGCGATCCCGACGCTTCGTTGCCACTCTCTGGCATCGGCGGAATCTCGGATTGGCGCGACGCCGTCGAATTCCTTCTCCTCGGTTGCAGCAACGTGCAGGTTTGCACCGCCGTCATGCACTACGGCTATCGCATTATCGAAGACATGACCGACGGTCTTTCGAATTGGATGGCCGAGAAAGGTTTTGCAAGGATTTCTGATTTCCAGTCGCTCAGCCTCCCGCGCGTGCAGGAATGGAAGCACCTCAATCTCAACTACAAAATCATCGCCCGTATTCACGAAGAAAAATGTATCGGCTGCCAGCTTTGCTACACCGCCTGCTGGGATGGCGCTCATCAGTGCATTCACATGGATCGCGTCGGCGAGCCGCGTCCGGCCGGAAGCGGCCACAACGGTGTAACCCCCGCGATGCGCGAAGCGCAAAGCAGGGAAGTCATCGCCGTAACACCGATCCCGAAGCTCGACCACGCCCGATCAGCAAACGGCTCTGAGCCTTATATGACGCCGCTCGCACGCATTCCGCGCGTGGATGAATCCGAATGCGTGGGCTGCAACTTGTGCTACCTGGTCTGCCCGGTTCCCGGCTGCATCACCATGGAAGAAATCGACCAAAACTTGCCGGCGCAGTCCTGGGAGCAGCGCACGGCATCTTCACAAAATCCATCGATGACCGGAAGGAACTGCGACTGATGGGACTTCTCATCCAGAACGGCACCGTGGTCACGTCCGAAAAGACATTCAAAGCTGACATTCTCGTTGAAGGCGAAATCATTAAAGAAATCCGCTCCGGCATTCCGCCTGCTCCCGCGCACAAAACGCTCGACGCCACCGGGATGCTGCTTCTTCCCGGTGGAATCGACGCCCACACCCATCTCGACATGCCGTTCGGCGGGACGACTTCGAGTGACGATTTCGAAACCGGCACACGTGCTGCCGCGATCGGCGGCACCACTTCCATCGTGGACTTTGCCATTCAGGGCCGCGGCACGCACATGCGTGACGCTCTCGATGCTTGGATGAGGAAAGCGCAAGGAAAAGCGTGCATTGACTATGGCTTGCACATGATCGTCACCGACTTGGGCGGTGCCGGCCTTGACGATATGGACGAAATGGTTCGCGAAGGTGTGGCCAGCTTCAAACTGTTCATGGCGTATCCCAACGTGCTGATGGTAGACGACGCCACCATTTTCAAATCGCTCAAGCAAACATCCAAAAATGGTGCGCTCATCTGCATGCACGCCGAAAACGGCAGCGTCATCGACGTCATCGTCCAGCAGGCTCTAGCTGACGGAAAAACCGCCCCGGTCTACCACGCGCTCACTCGCCCCACCATTGCCGAAGCCGAAGCCGTGAATCGCGCCATCGCTCTTGCCGAAATCGCGCACGCGCCGGTCTACATCGTGCATCTCTCTTCCGAAGACGCGCTCAATCAAGTTCGCGAAGCACGTAGCCGCGGGGTTCCCGCCTTCGCCGAAACCTGTCCACAATATCTCCTGCTCTCGATCGACGAACTGAAGCGCCCGGGATTCGAAGGCGCAAAATACGTCTTCACGCCGCCGCTGCGCGAAAAAGAAAACCTGCCCAAGCTCTGGGACGGCCTGAAGGACGACAATCTGCAAGTCGTTTCGACTGACCACTGTCCCTTCTGTTTCGAGGACCAGAAAGTTCTCGGGAAAGACGACTTCACCAAAATTCCCAACGGCGGGCCGGGAATCGAAAACCGTCTCCAACTTCTTCACCATCACGGCGTCAACGAAGGCAAACTTTCCCTGAACCGCTTCGTGGAGATTGTTTCGACGGCGCCTGCAAAAATCTTCGGCATGTACCCGAAGAAGGGAACTCTCGCCGTCGGCAGCGACGCAGATATCGTGGTCTGGGATCCCCAAGCCGAGCACCTCATCAGCGCGAAGACCCACCACATGCGCGTCGACTACTCCATGTTTGAAGGTTTCCGCGTGCGCGGCAACACCAGGCAGGTTTTTTCGCGTGGCGAGCTCATCGCCGAAAACGGCAAATATATCGGGAAGTCAGGCCGCGGCGCGTACCTCCGCCGCGCCGCGCGCGGCGGAGCGTGGCAATGAGCAGCATCGCCGCGGCCACTCACGACGCATCGCTCTACAACAAAGACCTCGCTCCGATTCCGCTCGAACGCCGCACCTGGGGCACCTACAACTACGCGTCGCTGTGGGTGGCGATGAGCGTCTGCATTCCCACCTACATGCTCGCTTCCGGCCTGATCGCCGGCGGCATGAGCTGGAAGCAGGCGATTGGCACCATCCTGCTCGGCAACCTGATCGTGCTGGTGCCGATGATTCTGAACGCGCACGCCGGAACCAAGTACGGGATTCCGTTTCCGGTGTACGTGCGCGCTTCCTTTGGAGTACGCGGAGCCAATATTCCTGCGGTACTTCGGGCGCTGGTCGCTTGCGGCTGGTTCGGCATCCAGTGCTGGATTGGCGGCCAAGCCGTGTACTCGATGCTGCGGGTTCTTTGGCCCGGTGCGGCGAATAACGCCGCCTTGCCGTGGATCTGTTTTTTCGCATTCTGGCTGCTCAACATGGCGGTGATCTGGCGTGGCATTGAAACCATCAAGTTTTTGGAAGGCATCGGTGCGCCGTTCATGCTTGGCGTGGGCTTGTTGCTGCTCTGGTGGATTACGCGCAAAGCCGGCGGGCTTGGCCCCGTGCTCGGTACTCCGAGTAAATTCAAAACCACGAGCGAGTTTTTCCATTTCTTCATTCCGTCACTCACGGGAATGGTCGGCTTCTGGGCCACCGTCGCGCTGAATATTCCGGACTTCACGCGCTACGCCAAATCGCAAAAGGCGCAAATGGTCGGGCAGGCGCTTGGCTTGCCAGCGGCCATGACGCTGTACTCGTTCATTGGTGTTGCCGTGACTTCCGCGTCGGTGGTGCTTTTCGGCGAAGCCATTTGGGATCCGGTGGCGTTGCTCGGACGTTTCAACGAGCCGGTCGTGGCGTCGATCGCGTTAGTGGCGCTGCTCGTCGCGACGCTCAACACCAACGTCGCTGCGAATGTCGTATCTCCGTCCAACGATTTCTCCAATTTGAATCCGCGCTTGATTTCGTTCCGCACGGGTGGGCTGATTACCGGGGTGATCGGAATTCTGATGATGCCGTGGAAGCTGCTGACCGATTTCAATAGCTACATTTTTGGCTGGCTGGTCGGCTACTCCGGTTTGCTCGGTCCGATTGCCGGAATCATGATCGCCGACTATTTCGTAGTGCGTAGCCGGATGCTGAATGCCGACGCGCTCTACCGGCGCAACGGGATCTACGAATACTCAAGGGGCTTCAACTATCGCGCGCTCACGGCACTTACGCTCGGCGTGGCCGTTGCGCTGGTAGGTTTGCTGATTCCGTTTTTGCGCTGGCTTTATGACTATGCGTGGTTTGTCGGGTTCCTGGTTTCGGCGGTTGCCTACACCATGCTGATGGGAAAAGCGCCGTTCGACGAATCGCGGGCTGCAGCTGCGGCGGACGCGGTCAAGCCCTGAAATTTCCGCACGCAGAAAAAGCTCGTAGAATAGAGGCGCCTTCGGGGGAGCACGCACATGAGCGAAACGATCACACCGTTGAACGTCGTAGAGACGACCAAGAAGTTGAATTACGGGACGTGGCGGTTTCAGAAGAGCTGGAACCCCCTGCATGTGGTGGACGCCGAGGGCTGCTACTTCACTACTGCGGACGGAAAACGCTATCTGGATTTTTCTTCGCAGCTGATGTGCGTGAACCTCGGTTACAAAAATCAGGCGGTGATCAGAGCGATTGAAGAACAGGCGCGGACGTTGCCGTACATCGCTCCTTCTTATGCGACGGATGCGCGCGCACAACTGAGCGAGCTGCTGCTCGACGTTTTACCTAAAGGTTTGGAAAAGTTTTTCTTCACCACCTCCGGAACGGATGCGAACGAAGCGGCGTTCAAGATCGCGCGCATGTATACGGGCAAAACGAAAATCATTGCGCGCTACCGGTCGTATCACGGCTCGACTACCGCATCGATTGCGGCGACAGGCGATCCGCGGCGCTGGGCCATGGAGCCGGTAGGGAAGGCGCAGGGTTTTATCTTTGCCCCGGAAGTGAATTGCTACAAATGCCCGATCAAGCATACCTACCCATCTTGCGGAGTGGCTTGCGCTGACTACGTCGAGCACATGATCGCGAACGAAAGCAATGTCGCTGCGGTCGTTGTCGAACCGGTGGTGGGAACAAACGGCGTGCTCGTTCCGCCGGCGGAGTACTTCCCGAAGCTACGCAAGATCTGCGACACGCACGGCGTGCTGTTGATCGCGGATGAAGTGATGACCGGCTGGGGGCGCACCGGCGAATGGTTCGCGATGAATCACTGGAATGTGCAGCCGGACATTCTGGTCACCGCAAAGGGAATTACGTCCGCCTACGTGCCGCTCGGTCTGTGCGCGACGACGGCGAAAATCGCGAAACATTTTGACGATCACTATTTTGCGCACGGGCATACCTACGAAGCGCATCCGATGACACTCGCACCCGCCGTCGCAACCATCCACGAAATGCAGCGGTTGAATCTGGTGGATCGCGCGAAGAAAGTCGGCGCTTATCTCGGCGAGAAATTGAAGGCGCTCGCGGCGAAGCATCCTTCCATTGGCGAAGTGCGTGGACTGGGGATGTTCTGGGCCGTGGAGCTGGTCAAGAACAAGGAAACCAAGGAGCCCTTCAATACCATGCGGGATAAGGTGTCTGGAACCCCGCTGGTGGTCGATCAGGTGGCCGCTGAAATGATGAAGCACGGAGTGACGGTGCAGGCTTGGGTCAGCCATTTTGTGATTGCGCCGCCGCTGATTATTTCGGACGCGGAGATTGATCAGGGAGTGGCGGCGCTCGATGCGGCACTGGGAATAGCGGACGGCGCGATCGCGGCGTGAGCCGTTCCTGCGGTGGCCACGGTGCCACAGCGGTGCCACAGCTTTCCATGCGCGTTCGCATCCGCAGAATGGCGGAGGATTGCAAAAGTCGAAGGTTGGATCACCTGAAACTCCGAGGAAATTCCGATGGACATCAATTGCCGAACACCAAGGGTTGCGCACGTCCAATGCGCCAAGCGACTCACCTGGGTCACGAATCTCGCAACTACACTAGCGAAAGGTCGCCATCCGCTCGGGTAAGATGACAGTCGCTTGCAAGCGGTCCTGGGGAAAGTCCTTTGGATTGAGGGTAACAACAATGTCGGCCTTGCCTTGCTCCGCGCAGAGACAAAAGGGGTCATCCCCAGGGTCGGGCGAAATCTCGGCTAGGTAACGGACGTTGACCTCTTCGGCTTTTTCTCGGATCAGGTTCACAATTCGCCCAATCACATAGGGACGGACACGAAGACGCTTCAGAACATCCTTGTACTCGTCCAAGATTTCCTCTGAAACCAGCCAGACGAACGTCTGCTCGTCAGCCCATTCGCGAAGCACATCCGCGCTCGGATTCTTGCCAGGAATATAGGTTTCTCTGAAACCCGAGACGCCGGCTACCAACACGCTCGTATCGACGACGACCCGTCGTCGCGTCTTCTTAGCCTTCCGCGACAACGGTGATCTCCGGCGCACGCTTCTCTTTACGATAGGCACGAACCGTACGCAAGATTTCTTCTTCGGAGATCTCGCCTATGTCCTTGGCTGCCTCGCTGAGCGATTCCAGAAATTCTTTCTTCCAACCTCGGCGCTTTCTACCGCGAGGCAGGTCTTTATAGAGATCGGATCGATTCATTCTCTCCTCGACCTGTTCCTCCAGCGATCGAAACGGAACGCCTAACTTGAGCGGCTCTTCTTCCGGTGTTAGGCGGCAGCGAAAGAC
>DASSYL010000320.1:0-10166 GCA_035703315.1 Candidatus Acidiferrum sp.
TTTAGGTCGTCTACAACTTCCATTGCCAGTCGGCGATGCGTTCCGCTCGTTTGATACGCGTGCCGTTTTACCAATTGAAATGCACCGACGCCGAGATAAGCACGCGATTTCGGATCGGAAACTGCGGCCGGATTGGTTCCAATGTAGAACCCAAGTGCAAAGAAGGTCAGCACGGTCTTTTCCCAGAACCCGTGCATTTCAACGTCGCCCATGAGAGTGAGATGATCCAGGTTTGACGACTGCGCCATGGCCAGAGCTTTCCGCAGCGAATCGGGTTTGAAACACACGTCGGCGTCCGTAAACAACAGCCATTCTCCTTCGGAAACTTCGTATCCGGCTTGCAAAGCGTGAGGCTTGCCCAGCCAACTTTTTGGCAAAGTTTCGACAGTTACAATTTGCAGTCTGCTATTCCGAGCCATCTCTTTGTCGAGGATCGTGGGGGTATCGTCGGTTGAACGGTCATTCACCGCGATGATTTCCAAGGACGGATAGTCCAGTCTCGCCATGGTCGCCAAAGCTCGTGGCAGTTTCTCCGCTTCGTCTCGCGCCGCGAAGATCATAGAGACATTCGGACAATCGGCAACAGCGCACGGTGCTTGGTCTTGTAGATGCGGCAGGCGTAACGCTCCCCGCGCGATTCGCAGAGCTTGCACGATCCAAAACATCGCGATGACAGAAAAAAGGACCAGGCCGAGAAGTTGCATGAAGTGGTGTTCAACGCCGCCGACACGGTATCCTAACATGGTGACATATCACGGTATTTCTATCATTGGCGCCGGTCGTCTCGGACGCTCTGTGGGTCGAAGTCTCCGCGAGCGTGGCTGGAAGATTCATTCGGTCGTGACCCGCAGTCAGGCCACGGCGCGGCGGGCAGTTCGCTCCATCGGCGGCGGCCATGCGCGCGCCGCAATTTCCAGCGAAGTCTTTCTCGCGCCTATCATTCTCATAGCGGTTCCCGATTCGGCGATTCCACACGTTGTGCGGCAGCTTGTCGCGGTCGGCGATCCCGACGCTCGCAAGCGTTCGGTTCTCCATACCAGCGGTACTTTGTCCTCGGGCGTCCTGGCGCCACTGCGCCAACTTGGGGCGACCGTGGGTTCGGTGCATCCTTTGCAATCCTTCAGCGGCGTCAGCGCGCCCAGCCTCGAAGGTCGCGTCTTCGCAATTGAGGGCGATGTGGCCGCCGTCCGCGCAGCCCGTTCCCTGGCGCGGACTCTGGGCGGACAGATCGTGCTCCTTGCTTCGGCCGGCAAGCCGCTTTATCACGCGGCTGCTTCCATGGCTGCCGGCCAGGTATTGGCCCAGGTGGAAGCCGCGATCCAGATTTTCGCTTCTTTGGGAATGAAGCGCCGTGAAGCACTGCGCGCTCTCTTGCCATTGACCCGTCAGGTACTCGAAAATCAGGAGCGCCTGGGGTCGCGCGCTGCTTGGACCGGACCGCTGGCTCGCGGTGACTTTCGCGTAATCGCAGAGCACGAAAAAGCATTGCTCTCTTGCAGCGGTGAATATCTTGCCGCATACCGGGCTATGAATCGGCTTGCCGCCCGGGTTCTTTCGAGAGAACCGGAAAGTGTACTGGCCGCTCTCGACCAAATTTCGCGCGAATCCGCCTATCCTCTAAAAGCAAAAGGGGTAACCGCTTGAAACCTTTGCAAATTCCGGTCGAACACAAAGCGCTCGCCAATGGATTGCACGTCGTTGTCGCCCCGGATGCCACCGCTCCGGTAGTCACAGTCGGCGTTTACTACAAAATCGGTTTTCGCCTCGAACCGCAAGGCCGCAGCGGCTTCGCGCATCTCTTCGAGCACATGATGTTTCAAGGCTCCGAAAATGCCGCCAAAATGCAGCACATCAAGCTCATCAACTCCAGCGGTGGCGTCCTCAATGGTTCCACAATGTACGATGTCACCAATTACTACGAGGCCGTCCCCTCGAACGCTCTCGAACGCGTTCTTTGGCTCGAAGCCGATCGCATGCGCGCCCTTAAAGTGGACGACGAAAACCTTCGCAACCAGCGCGATGTCGTAAAGGAAGAAGTCCGCGTCAACGTAATGAACCAGCCCTACGGCGGGTTTCCATGGTTGGATATGCCGCCGGTCGCGTTTCGGAATTGGGCCAACGCTCACAATTTTTATGGCGACTTTGCCGATCTGGACGCGGCAAGCCTCGCTGATGTGCAGACGTTCTTCCGAACCTACTACGTTCCCAACAATGCGGTGTTGCTGATTCTCGGTGACGTCAACCCAACCGACGGCTTCGCCCTTGCTGAAAAGCATTTCGGCAGCATTCCCGCTGGACCAGCTCCAAAATTTGCGGATCCCGCGGAGCCGAAGCAGTCCGAAGAGCGCCGCGGCGACGTAGTGGAAAGATTTGGCACCCTGCCTGCTATGGCCATCGGCTACGTCCTTCCACAGCGCCGCACCGCGGATTGGTGCGCCATGGCGTTGCTCGATCAGGCGCTGCACGGTGGACGTGCTGGGCGCATCTATCGCGAACTCGTCCTTGAAAAGCAGCTTGCGGTTGAAGCGGACGGCGGCATTGACGACATCTTTGGCTACAACGGCCCATCGCAGATGACCACCCGCCTTTTGCACAAGCCGGAGGTTTCCAGCGACGCGACTCTGGCGGCGTTTGACGACATCATTAGCGAAATCCAGCAAAAGGGAATTACCGATACCGAGCTCGAGCAGCTCAAGGTGAAGTGGCGCTCCGACTATTTCGCCACTCTCGAAGGCGGCCGCGGCGGCTACATGCCGAAATACGGGATGATGCATCTGCTCGCATGTTTTACGTTGTTCGACGGCCAGCCTCAGCTCGTGAACACCATACTCGACGGATTTCTGGCTGTTACAAAAGAGCGCGTGCAAAACGTCGCATGCACCTACTTGAAGCCGGAAAATCGCGCCATCGTTTTCCGCAAACCCGCCGCGGTTTCGCAGGAGGCTGCGTAATGGCCACGCAAGCCCCACGCACGTCTTCCACTGTCCCCGCGCTGGCTCCCGAGCGCGAGGTTCGCTGGCCACAACGCACCAAAGCGAAACTCGCCAACGGGCTGGAAGTCATCCTCGTCGAGGCCCACACGATTCCAAAATTCCACGGCGAACTCTTCTTCCGTTCAGGCAACGCCGCCGCTGCGGACCGTGGCGTTTCGCTTGCCGAGATGACCGCGACCATGGTTCGCACTGGCACCGCCAAAAGCACTAGCCGTGAGATCGAGGAGCGTCTTCGCGGTCTTGGCGCTGATCTTTCGGTCAGCGCTGGCCAGGATACCAGCGCAATCTCTTTTGCCGGGCTCAGCGATCATGCTGAACCTCTCCTTCAGCTAGTCCATGAGCTCGCTTGCCAAGCTTCATTCCCGGCGCCTCAGTTCGAGCGCGAACGCCGTCAGAAACTCGAAGAAGTCAAACTCGAGCGTACCCAGCCCGGCTTTCTCGCCAGCGAACGCCTTCGCAAAATCCTTTTTGATAGACACCCTTACGCCCTCGTATCGCCGACCGAAGAGCAGGTTTCCGCATGCAGCGTGGATCAGTTGCATTCGCTTTATCGCGACTTCTACACGCCGGAAAACGCCATACTCCTGCTCGTCGGCGACTTTGAACCCGCGAAAATGCGCGACGCTATTGAAAAAGTTTTTCGAACTTGGTCTGGAAAAAAGCCGATTCCGCGCGAGTCACCCGTGCCCCCAACTCCGCGCGGCCGCCAGATATACCTTGTTCACGTACCTGGTGCGGTGCAGACGCAAATTCTCTGCGGATGTCACGCCATCACCCGCAAACATCCCGATTGGATCAAGCTCGCTCTTGCCAACAGCCTTTACGGCGGCGCATTCAACTCGCGCCTGGTCATGAATATCCGGGAAGACAAGGGCTACACCTATAGCCCGCGTAGCGCGGTGAATCCGCTTCGCCAATATGGCTATTTTTCCGTTTCCGCCGCCGTTCGCAACGAAGTGGTCGCCGCCTCGCTTACCGAGATTTTTTACGAAATCGACAAGTTGCGCTCCATTCCGGTTCCCGAAACCGAGCTTCTCGACGCGCAAAACTATCTGAGCGGCGTCTTTTCCATGGGGCTTGCCACGCAGAGCGGCCTACTTTCCCAAATTTCCACGCTCGCGCTCAACGAGCTTCCCGACGACTACCTCGAAACTTATCGCCAAAAAGTCCGCGCGCTCACTCCCGCCGACGTTCTGGCGGCGGCCCGCACTTACTTCGACTCGGCTAATATGCAGATAGTCGTCGTCGGCGATCGCGGCCAAATCGACTCCCAAGGCGCCCTGTTCGGCGAACTCAAAGTCTTCGACGCCCGCGGTAGCCTCATTTCCTGAATCGGCAAAACGGCTTAAACCGTTAGGTTGGCTACGTCCACGTAGCATTATCTCCGCAATGGACGTCCGGAACCGGCCGGGAATCGGTCCTTCTACCGCCGACAAGATCCTCAAAAATGAGAAAGTCCTACGGTCCGCGCCATCAGAGGCATCGGCCCCAAACGCATGGAAAAGATGCGCAAGTTCCTTACCGTTGGCAAGCCTTACGCCTCCAAGAAGCCTCAAGGCCCGCTCCCTGGCAACACGAGTTCCGTGCCCCCAGCGCGATCGAGGTCCCTCGCGCCCGCTTAGGGACTCGTTCTACAGCAATTGGTGAGTAGGCTTTGCCTTTTCAATACGCAGCGGCACTTGATCCGCAATGCGGATTCCGTATCCCTCGAGCGCCACGACTTTTTTCGGATGGTTGGTCAGCACGCGAATATCCTTGAGCCCCAAGTCAATCAAGATCTGCGCACCAATTCCGCTTTCGTGTTGCACCATGCGCTGCCGCGCCGGCTCGCGGTCCAGTTGCCCACGTGCATGGATGTGAATCTGCGGCAGCACGCCCGGTTCTTCCGAAGCCTCAATCCCGAATCCGCGCCCTGTGTGATGCAGGTACAAAAACACGCCGCGTTCTTCCTTTGCAATTTGCTCCAGAGAACGCGCCACCAGCTCATGGCAATCGCACGCCGACGACCCGAACACATCGCCCGTCAGACAATGGGAGTGTACCCGTACCAGGGCTGGTTCGTTCCCTTCCAGCTCGCCGCGCACCAACGCCACGTGCTGATCATGATCGACGTCGCTCGAGTACGCAATCATTCGAAAATTTCCGTAAGCCGTCGGCAGCACCGTCTCCGCCATCCGCCGCACATACCGCTCATGCTGCATCCGGTAGCGGATCAAATCCGCCACCGTCAACATTTTCAGTCCATGCTCGCGGCAAAACTCCACCAGCTGCGGCACGCGCGACATGGTCCCGTCTTCCCCCATGATTTCGCAGATGACACCTGCGGGATTCAGCCCGGCAATCCGCGCCAAGTCCACGGAAGCCTCGGTCTGCCCGGCACGCACCAGCACTCCGCCATTTCGCGCTCGCAACGGAAAGATGTGCCCCGGGCGGGCGAGATCCTGCGGCTTCGTTTTTGGATCCACTGCCGTCAAGATCGTAATGGCTCGGTCAGACGCGCTGATCCCAGTACTCACTCCCACCCGCGCGTCGATCGCCTCCGTAAAAGCCGTCCCGTGCACCGACGTATTAATGGGCGACATCAACGGCAGATGCAGCTCGTCGCAGCGCTCTTCCGTCAGCGGCATGCAGATCAACCCGCGCCCGTACTTCGCCATGAAATTGATCGCCTCCGGCGTAATCTTCTCCGCCGCCATCGCCAGATCGCCCTCATTTTCGCGGTCTTCGTCGTCCACCAGCACGATCATCCGCCCGTTGCGGATCTCTTCCACGGCGTCTTCCACCGTACAAAACGGAGAATTTTCCTGGTTAGACATAGTGATATTCCATCAAAACAATATAACGCAATGGAACAGCCTGGCGAAAGTCGTCTTCGAAAGTGGCAATTGCCAAGCCAATGCCTCCGCCAAGGTAAAACGCTATGGCAAAAAATTCGCGGCAAACCGATATTCTGGACACCCTGACACCGGGGCCGCTCCTTGACGCCCGCGCCGCGCTTGGATACGCTTCGCCCAACTTCGGGTTCTCGCCCTGGTTTCAATTCTGGAGAGTCTAGTACCCGCCGCTTTCGGCTGGTTCTCGGCCCGTGTTCGGCCCCACCCCAGGTTCCGCTCGCAAACTGGGAGGTTTGCATCCATGAATTCACTCACCCGCACGCTTATGAGCTTCTCGCTCTCCGTTGCTTGTTGTTGCGTTGCTTCCGCGCAAGAGATGTCCAGTAGTTCGATTCCCAAAGTCCTTCAGATCACTCGCGAATTCACCAAGCCCGGCAAAGCCGGCGCCGTCCACGAAAAGGCTGAAAGCGCCTTCGTGCAGGCGATGGCGCGCGCCAAGTGGCCTACGCACTACATGGCCATGACTTCGCTTACCGGCAAGCAGCGCGCTCTCTTCCTCACGCGCTTTGATTCTTTCGAAGCCTGGGAAAAAGACAACGCCGCTGTCGCCAAGAACGCCTCTCTCGCGTCCAGCATCGATCGTGCGGGTTTTAACGACGGCGATCTGCTCGACGCGATGGACCAGGCCGTATTCTACTTCCGCGAATCCATGTCCCTACGCCCGATGGCCGACATTTCCAAAATGCGCTATCTCGACATCACAGCCTTCAAAGTTCGCGGCGGCAACGGCAAGGAATGGGAAGAACTCGTCAAACTCGCAAAAGAAGGCTACGGCAAAGGCGACCCCGACGCCCACTGGGGCACGTTCGAACTGGTCTACGGCGGCGACAACGGCACCTACCTGGTGCTCACCGCCCGCAAGTCGCTCTCCGAGGTGGACCACGGTTTCGCCATCGAAAAGCAGGTCAATGCCGCTTTCGGCGAAGCCAATGGCAAGAAGATGGACGAACTCTTCGCTTCCTGCGTCGAATCTGTCCAGTCTCAGCTCTTCGCCTTCAACCCGGCCATGAGCTATCCGGCCGAGGAATGGATTAAGTCCGATCCCGACTTCTGGAAGCCCAAAACGACCACGGCGATGATGACGCCCAAAAAAAACGCCATGGAAGACGTCAAAGGCAAACAATAGCCGACTCGGCGTCGTAGCAAAAGGAAAAGCGGCTCTGCACTGGGCGAAGCCGCTTTTTTGTTTTGCACTCTCCCGCGAATCTAGCCGAGCACGGCCTGAACTAGATGGAACACCCCCGCGCCAATCAGGGCGGCTCCAGGAATCGTGAGCACCCAAGCCCAAACAATCCGCCGCGTCACGCCCCAGCGCACCGCCGTCAGCCGGCGCGAAGCGCCCACTCCCACAATCGCGCCCGTAATCGTGTGTGTTGTGCTGACTGGAATCCCAAAGACCGCATTCATCACCAGAGTAAGTCCGCCCGCCGTCTCCGCGCAGAACCCGCCAAATGGCGTAAGCTTGGTAATCCTTTGCCCCATGGTTTTGATAATCCGCCAGCCTCCGGCCATTGTTCCGCCGCCCATCGCCAGGTGGCAGCAGATGATCACCCAGTACGGCACTTTGAATGAACTCAGCAGCCCTCCGGCCACCAGTGCCGTCGTGATGACTCCCATGCCTTTCTGCGAATCGTTGGTCCCATGGCCCAAACTAAACAACGCCGCCGAAAGCAATTGCAGCCGCCGAAACCACTTGTCTACTTTTTGCGGGCGCTGCCGCCGCACGATCCAGCTCGCCGCGGTCATTAAGATCATCGAAAGAAGAAAACCCACAACCGGCGAAAGGAAAATAAACAGGACCGGCTTCACCCAGCCACCTAAGATCAATGCCTTGTACCCGGCGCGGGCTACCGCCGCGCCGCCGTAGCCGCCGATCAGTGCGTGTGATGAACTTGTCGGCAGGCCCAGCACCAGCGTGATTAGGTTCCAGCTGATCGCCCCCAGTAGCCCCGCTAGCAGCACCTGCTGCGTCACCAGCTCAATATGAATCATGCCTTTGCCGATGGTGCTCGCCACCGCCGTTCCAAACACAAACGCCGCGATGAAATTCCAGAACGCTGCCCACGCCACCGCTCGAAACGGCGTCAGCACCCGCGTGGAAACCACTGTCGCGATCGAATTCGCCGCATCGTGCCAGCCGTTCGAAAACTCGAACGCCAGAGTCAGAAAAATCACTGCGTTCAGCAACGGAAACGAGGTCAAGGTCGCAACTCTCCGGCATCGTTGTGCACGTCAAGATTTCGGACCTTCACTTGCAACTCGCAACTCACCACTCGCCACTTCCTTCTTCGCCTGGATTTTAACAAGCTGGAGGTTGGTTCACGTGTTTGGTGCCGCGCATAGAACGCTGTCACGCCGATTTTACGATCACGCCCTCAATTACGTTGGCCACGTCTTCGCAGCGGTCCACGGCCGTCTCGATCACTTCAAAAATCTCCTTCCACTTGATGATCTGAACGGAGTCCTTCTCTTCATCAAACAATTGCGCAATCAGCGTCCGGCAGATCCGGTCGCTCTCATTCTCATACCGGTTGATTTCGATGCAGTGTTTCAGGCCTGATCGGGCGTTCCCAGCGCGTGGACGGCCGCGGAAACCTCGCTAGTCGCAGCCACCAGGACTTTCACCAGCTCCGCCGTTCCTTCGCGCACCGTCCCCACCCGGTACAGCACGAACCGGCTTGCCGCCGCGTCAATCAAGTCAATCACGTCGTCCAGTTGGCTCGACAGCGCGTGAATATCCTCGCGGTCAAACGGAGTGATGAACGTCTGGTTCAGCTTGGTCAAAATTTCGTGTGTGATTTCGTCGCCGTGGTGCTCCACCGCCTTAATCGTCTGCACCTGTTCCGGCACGCCCGTGTAGTGCGCCAGCATCTGCTGCAGCGCCTTCGCGCCTACTACGATGTTTTCGGCTTGTTTCTCGAAAAGGTCAAAAAATCCCTCTTCGCGCGGCAAAAACCGCTGCAAAAGTCCTGGCATGGTGTTGACTCCCCCCTGAGGAGCCGTTCACTGAGGCCCGAAAAGTGTAGCCAACCCCCGTCATCCCCGCAAGGAACGCGGTTTCGGCAATTATTTAGCGCCTCCGGCGGGCTTTTCGCACCAGACAAATGCCCGCCACGAGGAAAATTGGCGCAACAATCGGCAGTGGAAAACTATGAGCAACGCCCCACAGCCCCGATCCCACGATCCAGATTGCAAATAGTCCAGAGAGTCCAGCCAATCCTAGAATGTTCAGTGATGCCGCGAAGATCTTGGTAAAAGTCAATTCCAGCCTATAGTTGAGAACGCATCGATTCTAAGACCAAAAAAGGGCGGCCCGAACTTCCGGGCCGCCCTTCGTTTGATTGAGGTTTTGGGCTTGCTGGTAAACTCGCTCGCCCTTCTTTTAGTACATTCCGCCCATGCCGCCCGGTCCGGGCCCGCCGGCCGCCGCAGCCTTCTTGTCGTCTTCCTTCAGCTCGGCCACCAGAGCTTCGGTGGTCAGCATCAGGCCCGCAATCGACGCCGCGTTCTGCAGCGCCAACCGGGTCACCTTCGCAGGGTCAATCACGCCGGCCTTTACTAGGTCAACATACTCGCCAGTATCCGCGTTGAAGCCGTAATTCTCGTCCTTCGACTCGCGCACTTTGCCGATCACCACCGCGCCCTCAAAACCTGCATTGAGAGCGATCTGGCGAGCTGGCTCTTCCAGCGCGCGCTTCACGATGCCCACGCCGACCAGCTCATCGCCTTCGGCCTTGATCTTGTCGATCGCGGAGATGGCGCGCAACAGCGCTGCGCCGCCGCCGGGAACGATGCCTTCCTCGACCGCTGCGCGGGTTGCGTGCATGGCGTCTTCCACGCGAGCCTTCTTCTCTTTCAGCTCGGTTTCCGTTGCCGCGCCCACCTTGATCACTGCCACGCCGCCCACCAGCTTCGCAAGGCGTTCCTGCAGCTTTTCCTTGTCGTAGTCGCTGGTCGTGGTTTCCACCTGCGCGCGAATCTGCTTCACTCGGCCCTCGATTTCAGCGGCCTTGCCGCCGCCTTCCACGATGGTCGAGTTGTCCTTGTCGATCGTAACCTTCTTGGCTTTGCCCAGGTCTTCGATCTTCACGTTCTCGAGCTTGATGCCGAGGTCTTCTGTGATCGCCTTGCCGCCGGTCAACACCGCGATGTCTTCCAGCATGGCCTTGCGGCGATCGCCGAAGCCGGGAGCCTTGACTGCCGCGCACTGCAGCGTGCCGCGCAGCTTGTTCACCACTAGGGTCGCCAGGGCTTCGCCTTCGACGTCTTCCGCGATGAT